>URWQ01000030.1 GCA_900551635.1 uncultured Collinsella sp.
CCCCAGGGGTTGCCGCGGAACCTCCTCGTCACGGCCTCGCCCGTCTCCGCGTCGAGCGCGCAGACGGTGGTGGACCTGAGGTGTACGTCCATTCCGAAGGCGGTAGAATATCTAGGCACGGGAGCCTCCCAACCTCGTTGCGGCGCGGCTGCGCCTCTGGCACTTCAACAACATTGTCGCAGCCCCGACCCGCGGTCACGAGCGGGGGCTCCTGTCGTTTCCGCGCCCCTGGATTGGGTCATAGTGTCTGACGTATGCTCAACCAGTAGCGTAATTAAGCCCCAAGTAAAAAGGCCGAAGCCCTCATCCGGGGCTTCGGCCTTTTTTGCAGCGTCCAAGCGCAGTTTATCGATTCTCAATTGACCCGATGTTCTTGAGCTCGATAGAGATGAGGCCGTTGGGCTCATTGACGAACTCAATGTACTCGGAATTCGAACCCATCTCTGCCGGGAAGCTGATCTCGATACCCGTGTCGGTACGAATCTTGTGATTGCGCACCGCCGCGCGTTCGACCTGCTTGCGCTCCACGGGCACACGCTCAGGCACCTTCTCCTCGGTCAGTGCCGCGCGCACGCTCTCCTTGATAACCGGTTCGTCCTCAAAGACCTCGTCGACGATATCCCAAGGCGGCAGCTCCTCGTCATCCTCGACCTTCTCGGCAACAGCAGCCTTAACCTTGGCGAGCGCTACGGCCGTATTGGCACCGTGCTCCTCGGCGACTTCCTCGACCACACGCGTCACGGTGTCGATGACCTCCTTGCCCGATACGCCCGTGTCGCACTGCAGCAGGCCATCGGGGATAAGCATACGGTCCTCGCCGGCGATCTTGCGTTTCTTGTCCACATAGCCGATCTCCATGGTGCTCGCGCGCACGATGGCATAGCTCGGCACCTTTTGCGAGGGGTTCGGCAGAATGGCGTAGTGGCGCGCGATGTCGTTGCGCACCTCCCCCTCCTCGCGGCCCACTTCGTGCATAAAAGCCTGCTTGGAGCCCAGCAGCATCACGGCAAACCAGCGGGCATCCTCATCGTCGTCAAAATCAGCCACGAGCACGTCGGTGGACTCGGCTTTCTCAGCCTTGGTGAGCTCGGAGGAGATAAACTCCGCAATCTGCTGCGACAGGTCCACGAACTCGCGCTCGCCAAAGAAATAGCCCTTGAGCTCGCCGCCGAATGCTGAGTTCTCGGCAAACGTGGCACGCTTGTTGTCGGCCGAAGTACGAGCGCGCCGCAGGTGCGTGGTCACGAAGTTGCGCACGGTACGGCTCTCGATATCGAGCTCGCGCTGGCTCATAACGTTGACGGCAGAGTCAAAGTCCAGGATATGCAGAATCGCGTGATTGATTTTCATATACGGCATTCCGTTCTAGATCGAATTGAGCACGAACCAGTATAGCGGTCGAGCCCGCCCCAGGCGCATCGAAGATTGGTGCATCGGGGACAGGCCGCTTTGCACTAATGGCTAGTGCAGGAGCTCGGACTGCCAAGCCTCGAGCTGTTCTGCCAAACTCTTACCGGCAGCGCGCATGTCGATCTGGGGTCGTTTGGGCAGCAGCGCGCATTTAAGGATTGCCACGATGGTCTGCGAGACAAAGCGTCGTGTATCATTGTCAAAGCCTTGCGCAGCCTGGAGCATCACGGGCAGGCTCTCGCGCAGATTCCCAGCGATATCCGCAAACCGCTCAGCACCCGTAGCCTCAAACACGGAGAACAACGCGTCTACAAAACGCTCGCGCTCGCTAGGCGACACTGCGAGCAGCATCTCGCGAATGGAATCATCAACGTAACGAGTGCCGGCGGACAGGCGCTCACAGTACACGAAGTCGCGACCATCAACCACCCAGCTAAAGGGATTGTGCTGCAGCAGACTGAACTCGGTGCTCTCAACGATGGCATAGTCCTCCTGCGTCTCGAACATCATGCCAAAGATCGACGACCGAGGTAGCGTCTTGTCGATTCGGTCGGAAAGATCGGCAAAGGCGTTGCCGTTCAGAAACTCCTCGACGAAACCCGGACCATCATGGGAATACGCCCGTTCGATTCGCGCACGGGCGACATCGGAGCACATCGCCGCACCGTACACCGCAAGGTTTCCACCCTTGGAATGACCTCCGCACAAAAGCGGCCCGTCAATCGCATCCGCCGCCTCGTCCACATAACGCGCCGCGGATTCCTGAGCCGACACAGGACACCGGAACGCCATGTTAAAATCCTCTTTCCAGCCCACAATCGTGCTGTCGGTCCCCCGGAAGGAAAGATAGCTAAACCCCGCCGGAAACCGGAACGCCATGGCTGCAAACTGCTCTGTCGCCACCACATCCCTCACGGCATGATAGCCGCAAACGTGCACGCCACGGTAGCGAGGGCTTGCTGCCACGGCCTCCAGCAAGGCCCTGCTCCCCCCTGGGTCCCACAAGTCGTCAATCATGTCCCGGTAGCACTCGGCACGCAGCAGCTCTCGTACGTCTAGGCCCTGCCAGTTCGTCAGCTCCGCCATATCACCCGGCAAACGCAAATAGGACAACCACGCAAAGACGAGGCTATCCACCGCGCAGAACGGCCGCTCCTCAAACGGATCAAACGCCGTCTGGGCATAGGTCAAAAAATTAGGCGAATCCGACATGGCCCCCCATCAACTATGGTGCATTGGGGTCAGGTTACTTTGCACCAAAAAGGCGCCCGGGCCGTGTGGACCCGGACGCCTTCATTGTAGCTTTTCGCTCTAGCGAGCTTGATTTAGCAGGAGAAGTCGACGCTGTCGATAATGTCCTTGAGGGCCTTGGCGGAGACGGTGAGCTCATGCTGCTCGTCTTCGTTCAGCGGCACGGGGACGCGGCAGACAACGCCGTCGCGGCCAACGACGGTCGGCATGGAGATGGCAAGATCGGACAGGCCATACTCGCCCACCATGAGCGAAGAGACGGGCAGAACGGTCTGCTCATCGCGCATGACGGCGGTGCAGATGCGCTTGACGGCCATGGCGACGCCATAGTAGGTGGCGTGCTTCTTCTCGATGATGGTGTAGGCGGAGTTCTTGACGTCCTCGGCGATGCGCTTCTCGGCAGCCTCATGCTCCAGATGGCCGTGAAGCTCGCAGAAGGTGTTCAGCGGAACGCCGGCAACCTGAGCGCTGGACCAAGCGACAAACTCGGAGTCACCGTGCTCACCCATGACGTAGGCCTGAACGTCGCGCGGATCGACCTCGACGTGAGCGCCGAGCATCTGCTGCAGACGGCCGGTGTCGAGCACGGTGCCGGAGCCGATGACGTGACCCTCGGGCAGGCCGGACATCTTGATGGCGGCGTAGGTCAGAACGTCGACCGGGTTGGAAACGATGAGCAGAATGCCGTCGAAGCCGGACTTCTTAATCTCGGGGATAATGGACTTAAAGATGTTGACGTTCTTGTTGACCAGGTCCAGGCGGGTCTCACCGGGCTTCTGGGCAGCGCCAGCGGTGACGACGATCATGGCGGCGTCGGCGACATCGGAATAATCGCCGGCGTAGATCTTCATCGGCTCGGCAAACGTCATGCCGTGCGCGATATCCAGGGCCTCACCCTCGGCACGGTTCTTGTCCACGTCGATGAGGACCATCTCGGAGAACAGACCACTCTGCATCAGAGCGAACGCCGAAGACGAACCGACGAAACCGCAGCCGACAATAGCGACCTTCTTCTCGTTAACCATTAGAAACTCCCATCTCTCTCCACAAACAAGCCGCCCGGGAACGACCCGAGCGGCTTGCCGTAATCCCAATACATCCAATCGGGACTTTGATTATGCTCCTATTCGCAGCCAAAAATCGACCGTTTACCGAAATTGTTTGCAGAATTCGTAAAATAACTGCACGAAATCGGTTTCGAGCTATTGACGTGTCGAAATAGGTCTCTAATACAGGCCCGCCTCGCGAATGGCCTCGACAGCCAAAGCGATCTGGTCGGGCGGTAAGACCAGTGCCATACGCACGTGCCCCTCGCCCGAAGGGCCAAAGCTCGCGCCCGGCGTTACCACAACGCCGGCCTTCTCCATAAGCTCCTCGCAAAACGCCATAGAATCGGTGCGACCACCGGGAAGCTTGGCCCACACAAACATAGAGCCATGCGCATTGGGACGCTCCCAGCCCAGGCCCTCAAGACCGTCGCACAGGGCATCGCGGCGCTCCTGGTACTTCAGACGCTGCGCCTCGACCTCATCGCGCGGACCGTTCAGGCAGGCGATGGCAGCCTTCTGGATCGGGAAGAACATACCGAAGTCGATCTGGCCGCGCAGCTTGGCAAAGGCCGAGACCACATCCTCGCGACCGACCAAAAAGCCGATGCGGGCACCGGTGACGTTAAACGACTTAGAGAGCGAGAAGAACTCCACGCCCACCTCAAGCGCACCGGGATACTGCAAGAAGCTGCCGCCGGGCTCGCCGTCAAACACGATGTCGGAGTACGCGTTGTCATGAACGATCAACAGATCATGCTCGCGGGCAAAGGCGATAATCTCCTCGTAGACCTCGGGCGTGCCCACCGAGCCGACCGGGTTCGCGGGCAGCGACACGATCATATACTTGGCACGATCGGCCACCTCGGGATCGATACCCGCCACATAGGGCAGGTAATTATGCTCGGCAACCAGCGGATAGTATTCGAGCTTGGCATCGGCAATCTTGGCACCCGCCTCAAAGACCGGGTAGCACGGATCGGGAACCAGAATGGTGTCACCCGGATCGAGCAGGGCCAGGCCCAAATGGCCCACGCCCTCCTGCGTGCCGTTGCACGACTGCACCATAGACGGCGTAATGCCCGAAACGCCAAAGCGACGCTCATAGTAATCGCACACGGCCTGCTTGAGTTCGGGCAGGTCGCGCAGGGCATACTTCCACATCTCGGGATCTTGGACTGCCTGCGTGAGCGCCTCGACCACATGGTCATACGGCTTAAAGTCGGGCGTGCCCACGCTCATGTTGTAAATGGTCTTGCCCTGAGCCTTCAGCGCGAGAAGCTTGTTGTTGAGCGAGGCGAAGACCTCCGCGCCAAAGCGGTCGAGACGCTGCGATGCCTGCATGGTGCCACCTTTCGATATAAAAAACGCGGCGCTCCGACAAGAGCGCCGCGCGATACGGGCCATCAGATTGCAAAAGTGTAACGCTTGCAACCCCCGTATTGGTTCAATTTAGCCAACCTTAGTCAACTGGATTGAGCGCGTCGATCTGCGCAAGCCACAGACGCGAGCTAGCGTCACTCGGCATACGCCAATCGCCGCGCGGGCTGAGCGTCACCGAGCCCACCTTGGGACCATCGGGCAGGCAGCTGCGCTTAAACTGCTGGGCAAAGAAGCGACGGTAGAACGTACGTAGCCACGTGTGGACGGTCTCAGCGTCGTAGACGCCCTCGAAGCTCTTGAGCGCCATGCGGTAGATCTTGCCCGGCTCAAAGCCAAAACGCAGCAGATAGTAGAGGAAGTAGTCGTGCAGCTCGTACGGGCCCACCAAATCCTCGGTCTTCTGTGCAATCTCGCCGTCGCCCGTGGGCGGCAGAAGCTCGGGGGACACCGGCGTATCGAGGATATCGAGCAAGACCTCGGCAATGCGCCCGCCAAAGACATCGGCGGCATAGCGCACCAGATGGCGCACAAGCGTCTTGGGCACGCTCGCGTTGACGGCGTACATGCTCGTGTGGTCGCCGTTATAGGTAGCCCAGCCGAGCGCCAGCTCCGACAGGTCGCCCGTGCCAATGACAAAACCGCCAGCCTGGTTGGCCAAATCCATCAGAATCTGCGTACGCTCGCGCGCCTGGCTGTTCTCGTAGGTCACGTCCTGCACGGTCGGATCATGCTCGATATCCTTAAAGTGCTGCTCCACGGCAGCATGGATCGAGACCTCGCGAAAGCTCACGCCTAGGTCGCGAGCGAGCGACTCGGCATTGGACTTGGTGCGGTGCGTCGTGCCAAAGCCGGGCATGGACACGGCCGTGATACCGGTGCGCGGCAGGCCCAAGGCGTCGAACGCACGCACGGTCACGAGGAGCGCCAGCGTGGAATCGAGGCCGCCCGAAAGGCCGATGACGGCCGCCTTGGTGCCCGTATGGGCAAGGCGGGTCTTGAGGCCGGCGGTCTGCAGGTCGAGGATAGTCTCGCAACGCTCAGCCAGATCACCGTGGTCGGCCGGCACAAAGGGAGCGCGGGGGAAGACTCGGTCGATGTCGAGCGCATCGCGCAGGACAGGTTCTTCGGCCAGTACGCCCTCAAACGAAAACTCAACGGTCGCGGATTCCGGCGCATCGTCGGTGCGCGTCCACGTCGTCGAGCGACGGCGCTCGGAAACCAGGCGGTCAAGGTCAACGTCGGCGATGGCCATATCGCAGGTAAGCAGTTTGGTCGCGGCGAGCTTGGAGCCGTTTTCGTAGACGAGGTTCTCACCCGCAAAGACCATGTCGGTCGTGGACTCGCCCTCGCTCGCGTCCGCGTAGGCATAGGCGCAGTACAGGCGCGCGCTCTGATTGGAGATAAGGCTGCGGCGGTAATCTGCCTTACCGATAATCTCGTCCGAGGCCGACGGGTTGAGAATCACCGTCGCACCGGCAAGCGCCATCTCGGTCGAAGGGGGCGCCGGCACCCACAGGTCCTCGCAGACTTCAACGCCCAGCACCATATCCTCGGCACCCTCATCACAGCAGCGGTAGACAAGCCCCGAACCCAGCGGAACCGGACCCTGACCGGCAAATTCAACCCACACGGGATCCGCAGGCGACGGAGCAAACCAGCGACGCTCATAGAACTCGCCATAGTTGGGCAGATACTTCTTGGCCGTGAGGCCCAAAAGCTCGCCCGCGCAGCACACGGCGGCGCAGTTGTAGATGTTTTCTGCCACCGCAACGGGCAAGCCAACGGTAAAGACGATCGGCAGCTCACGGGTTTCATCGAGGATGTGCACCAGCGCTGCTTCGCAGGCATGCAGCAGCGTGCGGTTATGGAACAGATCGGCCGCGGTATAGCCAGTCAGATTAAGCTCGGGCAACACCAACGCGCGAACGCCGCGCCCGGCAGCATCGCGAACAGCCGCCAGCGCAACCTCGGCATTGCCCTCGACATCGGCCACGCGAATCTGCGGCGACGCCGCCGCCACACGCAAAAAGCCATCAGACTGAGAAAGGTGAAGATTCATAAGAATGCTCCCGTGCGTAGACGCCATTCACAACAATTAGCAAGTCCTATTGTAGTTCAACCGCCGGGTGGAACCGCATCCCACCAACTTGGTGAGCAATTGATGAGTTGATGGTATCTGTTAAATGTCACGTACGATTCACATCTGGTGGGTACCCTGATGGCTACACGAAACGAAGCAGATTTACACCGGGAGGACCCCGTATGACAACCAAGTACACCGACGCGCCGCGCACGCGCGTCATGACGCCGGCATCGCTCAACAACGGCGTACACGAGAACCATTCCATTGGACAGACCATGGCCATCGCGCCCAAAAAGGGCCTGTTCGACGACATTTCCATTCCCCAGATCATCGCCGGCGCCGCAGCTGCCGCCACGAGCGTGGCGCTTGCTTCAAAGATCGGCATTGCCGGCTCGGTGATTGGTGCCGCTGTGAGCTCAGTCATCACTGTTGTGTCCTCGCAGGTCTATCGCCACTTTATCTCCGCCAGCGCCGAAGCAATCAAGGGCACGCATGCCGCTGTCGACTCCCCTGCCGGCGCCTACGAGCCCGTTGAGCCCGATGTCGAGGAGCACCTAGGTGGCGCCGCGACCACGCAGGAGATGCGCCAGGTTGCGGGACGCGCGACCACGGCGCGCGTCGCCCCCAACAGTCTGCGCGCCAAGGCGGCGGCAGAGCGCAGCCAGACACAAAAGAAGGTCATCGTCTTCTCGATCGCCATCGCCATCGTCGCGGTCATCGCCTGCGCCGGCGCCATCCTTATCACCACTGCCGGTGAGGGTCTGGGCGAGCGTCCCGAGCCAATCCTGTCGTCGCGCACGACCGAGAGCGATGCAAATGGCAACACTCAGCCGCAGGATCAGCAGGCACAGACGGACGACACGCAAGACAGTCCTACCTCTGCCAATTCGTCCTCGAACACCCAAAACCAATCGCAGGGCACCGATTCCTCTACGGCCAACAGTGGCACGCCGTCCGGCACGACCGACTCAAGCCAAACGACTGACGGTTCACAGCCGAACACGGGAGGCCAGACGAGCGACACCACGTCGGGAACGGGCACGGCAGACAGTAACAACACCAACAGCTCAAGCGGAACCGCTTCCGGCACGGCATCTGACAACTCGAGCCAAGGCACGGCATCGGGCAACTAAGCACGTTTGCCTCTCATAGATAACCGACCTGTACAACGGGCGCGAATCGAAAGCGGTTCGCGCCCGTTTGCCTTGGGCGCCGCCATGGCGAACGCCATGCGATGGTAAGATGCTTTACATGTGTAAAGAGGAGATTTGCCATGAGCAAGACAATAATTAGGCCCACGCTTTCGCTGGGCAACCACATCTATCTGTATCGCCTGCTGCGCGATGCGATTGGATGTGGCAAGCAAACGTTTATGACGCAGGTCGAGGAGGCGCTCGCCGCTGGCGACATGACCGCTTATGACCTGGGCTTCGAGTCCACGCGCGAGTTGCTCGAGGAACTCGACGACTGCATTAAGCTGACCGTCTTTAAAGGCGGCCGCCTGTATGCCACGGTCATCGCCAACGAGGCCTGGGATGCTGCGCTTGCCAAGGGCGAGGACAAGCCCAAGACCGCCAAGGGCGCCAAGCAGTCCTACAAAAAGAAAAAGCGCGGTGAGAAGGACCTCAAGGCCGTGCGCCCCAAGCACGTTAAGCGTCCCGAGCCCGAAGCCATGGTTGAAGCCGCGCCGGAACCCGAGCCCGAGACAGAGATCGAAGTCGCTATTGAGGTAACGGCAGAAGCCGAAACCGAAATCGCCGCCACGACCGATCCCAAAGTCATATCCGAGCAGGAAGCCACTGTGGAGCTCAACGAAGCGCCCAAGTCGACAACCGAAGAAGCCGCTGACCAACCCGAGCCGTCTGCGTTCCAAAACAGCGATGTCTTTGGCGACGAGGCCGAGGACGATCAGTCCGACGAGCCCACAGATCAAGACGCTACCGAGTCGGCGCCGGAACCCGAGACGCCGCAGCCCGCCATCTCGCTCACGGTCGTCTATGACCCCGAGAATGCCAATGCCGGCATCACCACCATGGCATCCACGCCCATCGAGGCAAAGTCGAGCGTCGAGAATGAGAGCGCGACGCAGGTTGAGGTTGAAACTGAAGCTGCAGACGCGCCCGTCACCGTGAAGCCCGCAGATTCCACAATCAAGCCGAAGACGACGCTGGAGTTCGCACCCGTCATCGAATCCGTGCCCGCCTCTGCTTGCGACCAAATTCCCGCACCGGCACCGGCTTCGGTACTCGCAGAGGCCCCAACCCCCGCACCCGTAGCGCCCGCCATCCCCGAGGACTTCCCCGTCGATTTCGCAACCGAGGTCTTCTGCCCCGGCCCGCTTCTGCACCAGCTGTCGACCTATCTCCCCTACGGCGCCGATACCCTCGGCATTGTCGGCGAGTACTACTGGATCGCCCGCGAGCGCGGTACCATCGAGGCCGCGCGAAACCGCGCAAGCTTCCCCCTGCGCTACACGCAGGACGGCGAGCGCCACGAGGTTGCCGTGCGCATCCGCCGCAACACCACCGGCGGTCTCGGAGCCACCTGGACCATCGATAAAGTCGAAGAACCCGAGCAGTAACGACAAACGGCTCAAATCCAAATCAGGATTTGAGCCGTTTTTATTTGTTGATGTTGCGTAACCAACAGCGAGCGGGCCGCAAGTGCCCCAGGTTGCCGTGAAAGAGGAGCGACGCGTACTTCGGTACGCGAGCGACGGCTTGAACGGCAAGATGGGGTGCTTGCGACCCGCGCAGCGTCGAGCAGTTACGCGGTTTGGAAAACCGCGTAACGATCTAGTCGCGCGTCAGCTTACGGTGGATACGATGCGGCTGGGCTGCGTCCTCGCCAAGGCGCTCGATGCGGTTGGCCTGATAGGCCTCGAAGTTGCCCTCAAACCAATACCAGTTGCCCGGATTCTCGTCGGTGCCCTCCCACGCTAGAATGTGCGTGGCGACGCGGTCCAGGAACATACGGTCGTGGCTAATGACCACCGAGCAGCCCGGGAACTCGAGCAGCGCCGCTTCGAGCGAGGACAGCGTCTCGACGTCGAGGTCATTCGTGGGCTCGTCGAGAAGCAGCAGGTTGCCGCCCTGCTTGAGCGTAAGCGCCAGGTTCAGACGGTTGCGCTCGCCACCGGAGAGTACGCCGGCGCGCTTCTGCTGGTCCTGGCCCTTAAAGCCAAAGCTCGCCACATAAGCGCGGCTCGGAACCTCAGTCTCGCCGACCATCATGTGGTCCAGGCCATCCGAGACGACCTCCCACAGGTTCTTATCGGGGTCGATGCCAGAACGGTTCTGATCGACGTAAGAAATCTTGACGGTCTCGCCCACCTCGAGCTCGCCCGAAGTCAGCGGCTCCAGACCCACAATCGTCTTGAACAGTGTGGTCTTACCGACACCGTTGGGGCCGATGACGCCCACGATGCCGTTGCGCGGCAGGGTGAATGATAGGTCGTCGATGAGCACACGGCCATCGAACTCCTTGTGCAGGTGATGGGCCTCGAGTACCTTGTTGCCCAGACGCGGGCCCACAGGGATGCGGATGTCGGTCCAGTCGAGCTTCTGGCTTGCGCGGGCCTCGGCCTCCATCTCCTCGTAGCGAGTCAGGCGGGCCTTGTT
>URWQ01000031.1 GCA_900551635.1 uncultured Collinsella sp.
GTCGGTCGAGCAAATCCCTAAGACCGGGCCCCCCCGGGAGCCATAGCACCCTCCCCCATCAACATGTCATACGTTTACATACGAACAAAGCATACCCCAACAACAGCGGGAAGACGGTAACAGCACAAGTAAGTAAACGACTCATCCAAATAATTAGGAGAGTTCCGCCTAAAGGGTGACTCCGAAGAACCCCGCTTGGCCGTTTTTGGGTTATTTTCCAAAACATCCCGCAGGACGCAAAGAGGCTCCGCAGCGCAAAGCGCGATGCGGAGCCTCTTTGCATGTCCGAGGACGTTCCGGAGAAGCCCCCGTCACGCCCCCGGATTCCCTGCGTTTACGGCCTTGAGGTCGGTGGGGGGAGAAGGACGTGGTCGATAGGGATACGTGTCCCCTTCGCTGTTTCGCGCTTTGCGCGAAAGGCACGCTACTTTGGGATGGATGGGGAACGTGGTTGTTGCGGTGGCTTTTCCCTTTGCTGTTTCGCGGCTTTGCCGCGAAAAGCGCAGCACTTTGGGATGGGCGGGTACGTTATTGTCGCGCTGCTCTGTCCCGGCCGCATTTCTAGAGCGTTTCCCCCGCCAGAAATTACCCTCGGCATACTTGCGCGAAAGCCTACTGGTGCTACACTTGCAATTGCTGTTTCAGGGCGGGGTGGAATTCCCCACTGGTGGTAAATCGGGCGGTGCCAAAGGGGTGCCGTGGCGCAGGTGAAGTGCCTGTGGCCGAGCCGATGAGTCCGCGACCCGTGTGTGCGTTGGTTCGCATGCCGGCTGAACTGGTGAGATTCCAGTACCAACGGTTAGAGTCCGGATGAAAGAGGCAGGTGATCTTATGTCTGAACAGTCGCAGCATATCCATTTTGAGAACACGAATAGGTGGAGCACCAAACAGCTCGTAACCATGGCGCTCATGTGTGCCCTGGGCGCGCTCTTTATGTATGTACAGCTGCCCATTCTTCCCTCGGCGCCGTTTTTGACGTATGACCCGTCGCTGGTGCCGGCGATGGTGTGTGGATTTGCGTATGGCCCTGGTGCCGGCACCGCTGTTGCCGCCATGGCGATCGTCATCCATGCGCTCACCACGGGCGATTGGGTCGGCGCGCTTATGAACTTGGTCGCTACGCTGGGCTTTATTCTGCCCGCGGCGATCGTCTACCAAAAGATGCACACCTACAAGGGTGCCGTGATTGGTCTGGTGCTCAGCGTCATTGCCGCTACGGCGTTGTCCATGGTCGCGAACCTGACCATCGGCGTTTGGTTCTGGTATGGCTCGGCCGATGTGATTCTGCCGCTCATGCTTCCCGCCGTTTTGCCGTTCAACCTCATCAAGACCGTGCTCAACTCGGTGTTGACGCTGGCGGTGTACAAGGCGGTCTCTAATCTCATCACGCCCAAGAAGGACCAGGTCAAAGGACGCGCATGATTGAGTGTCGGGGCATCTCATTTAGCTACGACGGCGCTACGAGAGCACTCGACGGCATCGATCTGACCATCGAGGATGACGAGTTTTTCTGCATCCTCGGCGGCAATGGGTCGGGCAAGTCGACATTTGCCAAGCATCTGAATGCGCTGCTGCAGCCCGATGCGGGCACGGTGCGTATCAACGGCATGGATGCGTCCGACCCCGAGCTGGTCTATGACATTCGTTCGACCGCGGGCATGGTGTTCCAGAATCCGGATGATCAACTGGTGGCGACGCTTGTCGAGGACGATGTTGCCTTTGGTCCCGAAAACTTGGGCGTGCCATCGGCCCAGATCGCGCAGCGTGTGCGGGATGTGCTGAAGGCTGTGGGCCTGGTGGGCTTTGAGCGCCACGAGACCCACGCGCTTTCGGGCGGTCAAAAGCAGCGCGTGGCGCTTGCCGGCGTGCTCGCCATGGAACCGCGCGTGCTCATCTTGGATGAAGCGTCCTCGATGCTCGACCCGCGCGGCCGCAAGGGCCTCATGAAGGCGTGCCGCGCGTTGCACGCTCGCGGCATGACCATCGTGATGATCACGCACTTTATGGAAGAGGCCGCCGAGGCCGATCGAGTCGCGGTGTTTCGGGCGGGGCGCGTTGCCATGCTCGGTACGCCCGAGGAGATTCTAACGCGGGCGGACGATCTTGCGCAGCTCAACCTGGACATGCCGGAGTCGTGCCGTTTGGGCATGGCACTTCGTGCGAAGAACGTACCCGTTCACGCGCAGGTGCGTGAGGCGGATATGGTCGCCGAGATTGCGCAGGCCTATACCGAGCGAAGTGAGGCGGGCACCGCGGGGCAGCCCTCCGCATCCCAGTTGGAAATCGCTGACGGCACTGTTCCGGCAGACAACGAGGACAACGCGTCGGAGCCCGTCATCGAGCTATCCCATGTTTCGTACAGTTATTCGCTCAGTCCGCGCGAGCGCCGTCGCTGGCATAAGCGCTCGGCCGCTGCGGGCAAATCAACCAAGCAGGCTCTCTGGGGAAATGACCCTAGTAGTCCGTGGGCACTGCGCGACGTGTCTTTGACGGTGCGTCGCGGCGAGTTCCTGGGCCTGGCAGGCCATACCGGTTCGGGTAAATCCACGCTGGTTCAGCACCTTAACGGGCTAATCCGCCCGCAGGAGGGGAGCGTTTGCGCACTGGGGCTCGACCTGTCGCAAAAGAAGGATGCCGCCGCGGTTAAGGCAAAGGTCGGCGTGGTGTTTCAGTATCCAGAGCGTCAGCTGTTTGCCGAGACCGTGGTGCAGGACGTGGCATTTGGTCCGCGCAACCTTGGTCTGTCGCAAGACGAGGTCGCGCGCCGCGTTGCGTCATCGCTCGCACGCGTGGGCCTCGACCTTGCCACGATAGGTGACAAGAGTCCCTTTGAACTCTCGGGCGGACAGCAGCGGCGTGTGGCGTTTGCCGGCGTGCTCGCTATGGAGCCCGAGGTGTTGGTACTCGATGAGCCCATGGCAGGTCTCGATCCGGCGGCCCGCAGGGATTTCCTGGAGCTCATCGGCCGTCTTCATGACGAGGGCCTGACCGTTGTCATGGTTTCGCACAGTATGGAGGACCTGGCCAATTGCTGCGACCGCATCGTTGTGATGAACGAAGGCGCGGTGTTTGCCGAGGGCGCGCCCGCTCAGGTTTTTGCGCATGCGGATGAGCTTAAATCGATCGGTTTGGGCGTTCCCGCTGCCCAACGCATGGCGCTGGCGCTTGCGGAAGCGGGCGTTCCGCTGCGTTGCGATGGGCTCTATACGGTTGAGTCGTTGGCCGACGAGTTGGCAGATTTGCTGATCGGTCGCTCAGACGGTTCTTCTAACGTCTCGGACAAGGCCAAATCTGAAACGATCGCGCGAGAGGAGGGCTGCTAATGGAGGCGTTTTCGTTTGGCAGCTACTATCCCGGCGATAGTGCAATCCACCGCCTGGACCCGCGAACCAAGTTGCTCTTGGGCTTTGTGTTTCTGATCACGACGCTCACGGTCAGTAGCTTCCGCGGACTGGTCCCGGTCGCAATTTTCATTGTGCTGATCTATACCGTGTCCCGGGTGCCGCTTCGCCGTGTCCTGTCATCGATGGCGCCGCTGCTGGCGATTGTCGTGGTGGTCGCGGTGCTCAACCTATTTACCGACCAGAGCGGGCTGATCCTGTGGCAGCTCGGCTTTCTGCAGATAAGCGAGGGCTCGCTGCATTCCGCCGGGTTTATGGCGTGCCGCCTGACCCTGATGATGGCCGGCATGAGCGCCATTACACTCACCACGCCCACGCTCGATCTCACTGCAGGCTTTGAGCGTTTGCTCGCGCCACTTGCGCGCGTGGGGCTCCCGGCACACGAGCTCGGCATGATCATGGGCATCGCGCTGCGCTTTATGCCGCAGTTTGCCACCGAGATGAAGCAGACTGCGGACGCGCAGGCAAGTCGCGGCGCGCGCGTGACGGGCGGTCCGCTCGGCGGCGTACGCATGCTCGCCAGCGTGGCAATTCCGCTGTTCACGGGTGTGTTTCGTCATGCCGAGACACTCTCTGCCGCTATGGATGCACGTTGCTACCATGGCGAGCAGGGGCGTACGCGACTGCATGCGCTTGCATTTTGCCACGGCGATGCGTTGGCGGCGGTGGTGACGGCGTTGCTGCTCATCTGCGTCATCGTCATCAATCTTCAACTTGTTTAGGCGCGATTCGAGCGCAAGAAAGGGATTCCTATGACCGACATCGACCGCACGGCGCAACTCGAGCGCGCCTGCACATACCTCAGGCGCATTCCCGCGTGGTTTCTGGCCACGACTGACGTGAACGATGGACATCAGCCACGCGTAAGGCCGTTCTCGTTTGCCATGGTCGATAACGGCAAACTGTGGTTTTGCACCTCGCGCGACAAGGATGTGTGGGCAGAGCTCGGCGCGAACCCCAAGTTTGAGCTTTCGGGCTGGAAGCCGGGGGAGTGCTGGATCGTATTGACCGGCGAGGCCGTGCTCGAGGACGATGCAGTCGTGAGCGATCGCGTTCGCGAAGCTGGCTTTAAGCACATGGTGGGCATTGGCGAGAATCACGAGAGCGCCAACGACGGTCGCCTTGCGTTTTTCTCGGTTCGCAATATCGTCGCCCGCTTCTGCGATATCGACGGCAGCGAAGAGCGTCTGGAGCTCTAGCGCGTCTCAAATGAACTACCCGTTCCAAATTGGCTAGTGACAGGAGGAAACGTGGACGGATTGAATACGGTGTTGGAGTATCTGACGTCGGTGCCGGCGTGGTATCTGGCGACGAGCGTGGATGGGCAGCCGCATGTGCGTCCGTTTTCGTTTGCACAGATTCAGGACGGCAAGCTGTGGTTTGTGACGGCACGCACCAAAGATGTGTGGCAGGAGCTGCTGCAAAACCAGCGCTTTGAGGCCACGAGCTGGTGGCCGGGCCATGGCTGGCTCATTTTGCGCGGACGCGCGGGCTTGGATGATCAGGCTGCCCCCGATATGCGCGAGGCCGGCTGGAAGCATCTGGAGCGTTTGGGCGAGCATTATGAGGGCGCAGGCGACCCCACGCTCGTCTTCTTTAGCGTCGAGGAGCCGGAGGCCTTCATCTGCAACCACGACGAATGGGTGCCGGTCGAGCTCTAAAAGAGTTCTCCCGCCGGCCCCAATAATTTAAATACCCGTCTATATCGGGCCCCATATCGCAACGGCACCGCAAGGCGCACCGGGCGATGTGGGGCCCATTGTTATTTGTCAATTCCTTCGCGTGAATGTGTCTGGTTTGTTTCAATGCATGAATATGCAAAAGATTTGCGTATATATGCATCTTTTGGTGCTAAAGTTTCAATCCACCTCATAACGACGGCTGCGGGATGCGCATTGGTGCATAAACTGCAGACAAGGAGTCTGATATGTCTATAAAGGTTGGAATCGTCGGCGCGGCTGGATATGCCGGTGCCGAGCTCATTCGCCTCGTGCTCGGCCATCCCGAGTTTGAACTTGTTGCCATCACGTCCAACGCCGATGCCGGCCAACCGCTGTCCGCGGTATATCCGAGTTTCGCCGGCGTGAGCGATCTTGTCTTCACGACGCACGATGCTCCCGAGCTTACATCCTGCGACGCTGTCTTTTTGGCCGTGCCGCACACCGCCGCCATGGCGCAGGTGCCCGCCCTGCTTGCCGCAGGCGTTTCCTGCTTCGACTTGTCTGCCGACTACCGCCTGAGCGATCCGGCCGTGTTTGAGGCGTGGTATGCCGCCGAGCACACGAGCCCCGAGCTGCTCAAGACCCGTGCCTTCGGCCTGCCCGAGCTGTTCTGCCAGGACTTGGAGACCGCCGCATCCGATTATGCTGGCGGCAAGTCCGTGCTGGTTGCCTGCGCCGGTTGCTATCCCACCGCAACGAGCCTTGCTGCCGCGCCTGCCGTGCGCGCGGGCTGGGTGGCCCAGAGCGGTCCCGTGGTCGTTGACGCTATCAGCGGCGTGACAGGTGCCGGTAAGTCCTGCAACGCTCGCACCCATTTTTGCAGCGCGGACGAGAACCTGGAGGCCTATGGCGTGGGCAAGCATCGTCATACGCCCGAGATCGAGCAGATTCTTGGCCTGGCCGACCGCATCGTCTTTACCCCGCATCTGGCACCGCTCAAGCGCGGCCTGCTCTCCACGGTGACGCTGCCGCTCGCACCGCAGGCTCTCGACACACTGACCCTTGAGGACGTCGTCGACTATTACAAGCAGTTCTACGCCGGTCGTACTTTTGTGCGCGTGCTCGATGCCGGCCGGCAGCCCAAGACGGCCTCGGTCGTTGGCACCAATGCCGCCCAGATTGGCCTTGCGCTCAACAAGCGTGCGGGCGTGCTAGTGGCGACGGGAGCGATCGACAATCTGTGCAAGGGTGCTGCGGGCCAGGCGGTCCAGTGCGCCAACATCGTCTTTGGATTTGATGAGCGACGAGGCTTGCCCACAGTGGCGTGCCCGGTGTAGCACATTCGATTGTTAACGATTTGGTAGTCGGGTGTCGAGTTGGGCTCCACTTTTAAGCTGGTCTAGTGATTGCGACCGGTGTGGCGTGCCATCCGATGCCCGTTTTTTGTTTGATATAAGGAGTCGTAAGGACGATGAATACAGAGCAGTTCGATATCAAGATTCGTGCCGTCGAGGGTGGCATTACGGCAGCGGCCGGCTTTAAGGCCGCGGGTATTCATGCAGGTTTTCGCAAGAATCCCGAGCGCTTGGATTACGCGCTCGTCGTGCCTGATAAACCCTGTCCCGGCGCCGGCGTGTTTACGACCAACCGCTTTTGCGCAGCGCCCGTGCAGGTGAGCCGCGCCAATTTGGGCGGTGCCGATAAGGGCTATGGCATCATCGCCGGTGTCTCGGTCAACTCCGGTAACGCCAACGCGGCCACGGGTGAGACGGGCCTTGCCTGCGCGCGCGAGACGTGCAACATCGCCTCGCAGGTCATCGGCTGCGAGCCTCAACAAATCCTGGTCGCCTCCACGGGCGTGATTGGCCAGATTCTGCCGATCGACACGTTTGAGACGGCGATTCCGGCAGCTTATGAGGCGCTCTCCGCTCATGGTGGCGCCGATGCCGCCCGCGCTATCATGACGACCGATACCCACTCCAAGGAGTATGCCGTTCGCTACTGCAGTGAGGCTGCGGGCCATGCGGGCAACGCTTATACGGTGGGCGGCATGTGCAAGGGCTCGGGCATGATCATGCCCAACATGGCAACCATGATCGCGGTCATCACTACCGATGCCCCCGTCGAGCCGGCGGCGCTCCACGCCCTGTTGCTCTCTACCGTCAAGCAGACCTTCAACAAGGTAACGGTCGACTCCGATACCTCGACCAACGACACCTGCATCATGCTTGCCTCCGGCGCCGCTGCGGATGCCGAGGCCATCGTCGAGGGCACTGATGCCTTTGACGAGTTGGCATTTGCCGTGCACGAGGTGTGCGAGAGCCTGGCGCGCAACATCGCCGCCGACGGCGAGGGCGCGTCCAAGCTCGTGACGGTTAATGTTACCGGCGCCGCTAACGACGAGGAAGCCGATATCGCCGTCCGCGCCGTCGCCAATTCGCCGCTCGTCAAGACCTGCATCGCCGGCCACGACTGCAACTGGGGCCGCGTCGCCATGGCGCTTGGCAAGTGCGGCGTGAAGTTTAATCAGGAAGACGTTTCCATCGACATGATGGGCATGCCGGTCTGTCGCGACGGTCTGACCGTTCCCTTTGACGAGGACGAGGCCCTGCGACGTTTTGAGGCGCCCGAGATTGTGATCTCGGCTGACCTGGGTGCAGGCGACGCGGCAACGACCGTGTGGACCTGCGACCTCACGCACGAGTACATCTCCATCAACGGTGACTACCGTTCCTAGATTCCGGGCGCGCTGCGCATCTTGCCGCGATTGCGGGCAGCGGAGCACGGCGCGATAACGATACGAAAGACGAGGCAGATTATGAAATTCGCACGCGATTGTCGTTCGAGCGAATCCAACGAAGCAACCGCGCAGCTGCTGTTCGAAGCGCTGCCGTGGATTAAGAACCTGACCGGCAAGACGGTTGTTATCAAATATGGCGGAGCCGCCATGGTTGATGAGCAGCTGCGTCGCGACGTGATGAGCGACATCGTTTTGCTCAAGATCATCGGTATGCGCCCCGTCATCGTGCACGGCGGCGGCAAGGCTATCAACGAGGCGCTGAGCCATTACGATATTCCCGTCGAGTTTAAGAACGGCCAGCGCGTGACCACGCCGGCGACTATGGATATCGTGCGCGAGGTGCTGGGCGGCAAGGTTAACCAGGAGCTGGTTGCTGCCATCAACCACCACGGCAACCTGGCCGTGGGCGTGTCGGGCAGCGATGCCGGCACGCTCATCGCCGAGCCGCTCGACCCCGAGCTCGGTCGCGTGGGCAAAGTGACGCATGTCAACACCGACTATATCGAGCGCTTACTCGATAGCGAGTATATCCCCGTCATCGCTACCGTCGCGGCGGGGGAGGACGGCGGTTTCTTCAACATCAACGCCGACACCGCCGCCGGTGCCGTTGCCGCGGCGCTCCACGCGCATAAGGCGATCTTTTTGACCGATGTCGATGGCCTGTACAAGGACTTTAGCGACAAGGACTCGCTTATCTCCAACCTAACGCTCGACGAGGTTAACGAAATGCTCTACGGCGGCGAGGTCGATAAGGGCATGATTCCCAAGCTGCGTGCGGCCGTCGATGCGCTTACCGGCGGCGTATTTCGTGCCCACATCATTAACGGTACTACGCTGCATTCGCTGCTCCTGGAGTTGCTGACCGATGCCGGCGTCGGCACCGTGATCCATTCCACCGAGACGGCTTACGAGTTCGATACGCATCCGCATCCACTTTCGACGTTTGCTGCGCGTCTGACCGAGAACCTTGACGAGGTCGAGAAGCTCCAGACGGTCTAGCTGGCCCGCAGCCGACCCATTCCTGCACCCATAGCCCCGCGCCGTCTGGCGCCCAACGAAAGGCATCCCATGTCACTTGCAGCTCAGCAATCGCTTGAATCCCATTACGTTATGCATACCTTTGGCCGCTCTCCGGTCGAGTTTGTCGAGGGTCACGGCATGAAGCTCACCGGCGACGATGGCCGTGAGTACCTCGACTTTCTTGCCGGCATCGGCGTGTGCAGCCTAGGTCATGGCGACCCGGCTGTGCTCTCGGCGCTCGAGGCACAGACCAAAAAGCTCATGCATGTCTCCAATTACTTCTACATCGAGCAGCGCGGACAGGTCGCGGCGCTGCTGTCCAAGCTTGCTAACGACGACGTAGATGGTGCGCGCGTGCTTGCCGATGCCATTGTCGCCGGCGATGAGACCACGGCAGCTGCTCTTGGTGCCCCGGCTGCGGATGAGCAGGTTTGGGAGACCTTCTTTGCCAACTCTGGCGCCGAGGCCAACGAGGGCTCGATGAAGCTCGCGCGCCTGTACGCCAAGCGTGCCGGTAATGGCGGCAACACCATCGTGTGCATGCGCGGCGGGTTCCACGGCCGTACGCTCGAGACCATTGCCGCCACCATGCAGGATTGGCTGCAGGACAGCTTCCGCCCGCTGCCGGGTGGCTTTGTGGCCTGCACGCCCAACGATGTAGATGAACTGCGTGCGATCTTTAAGCAGCTGGGGAGCGAGATTTGCGCCGTGATGCTCGAGCCGATCCAAGGTGAGAGTGGCGTGCACCCCATGACCGAGGAGTTTATGGCGGCAGCGCGCGACCTGGCACACGAAGTGGGCGCCGTGCTTATCGCCGACGAGGTCCAGTGCGGCATCTTCCGCTCCGGCAAGCCGTTTGCGTTCCAGACCTATGGCGTGGAGCCCGACATCATGAGCCTTGCCAAGGGCATTGCCGACGGCGTGCCCATGGGTGCCGTCGTGGCAAAGAAGGAGATTGCCGACGTGTTTAAGCCGGGCGACCACGGCTCGACCTTTGGCGGTAGCTGCTTGGCCATCGCGGCATGTGCCGCGACGCTCTCCGCGCTTGTGCGTGGCGATTATGCCGAGCATGCTGCCAAGGTGGGCGCCTATATGGAGCAGGCGCTGGCTAAGCTTCCGCATGTGGTAGAGGTTCGTGGCCGTGGCCTGATGCTCGGCTGCGATCTTGACGATACTGCGGGTGATGCTCACGACGTTGTGGCCCGTGCATTGGGGGCTGGTGCCGTGATCAACGCTACGGGTGCCCATACGCTGCGTTTCTTGCCGCCTCTCGTCTGCGAGGAAGCCGACGTGGACAGTCTGATCGAGATTCTGTCGGATGTCTTGGGCTAACGCGGCGCAATAACTCAATTTGGACCGGGTTCCGGACTGTGGGCGTGTCCTATGCGGCATGATTCAGCGGTCTGGAGCCCGTTTTGCCTTAGATTTGCTAAGGCAGGGAGACCTGCTGGTCAAAAAACATCAAATATGAGTACTGTTACCGATTTGGTAGCAGCAATTTTGGACTAATAAGGCCAGATAGCAAGTCGAAATGGGTAGCGCGCAGAGATGTGGTGTAAGAGGCGGGGCATGACCCGCCTCCGCCCTTTCTTGAAAGGGAGGGGACACCGCCTAGAATTCGTCGTTGGAGTAATGAAGGTGACGAATGGAAGGAAAGGCGATGCCCCAAGAAGAGAGTGTACTGCGCCTCGGTCGCGACGAGGCCCTCGAGGCGGCGAGGCTTTGGCAGGAGTGCGGCGACGCGCGCGAGTTCGCGTGCAGGGTGCTGGGCGGCGTGATGAACGCGCTGATGGACTCCGAGGCCCAGCAGATGTGCGGCGCGGGCCGCAACGAGCGCAGCGACGGCAGGGAGAACAGCC
>URWQ01000032.1 GCA_900551635.1 uncultured Collinsella sp.
TGAGCACGCCGCGCTTCTGCTGGCACAGATCCATCAGGGCACCCACGTAATCGTTGGGGGTGTAGAGGTGGACATCCACAAAAGGTTCCTCCTGCTTGACGATGTTGGAGGGGTCCGGGTAGCTGGACGGGTTGTCGATCATCTCCACAGTGCCGTCGGTGAGGGTCAGGCGGTAGCGCACGCTGGGGGTGGTGGTGATGATGTCCAGATCGAACTCCCGCTCCAGACGCTCGGTGATGATCTCCATGTGCAGCAGACCCAAGAAGCCGCAGCGGAAGCCAAAGCCCAGCGCGGCACTGGTCTCAAGTTCAAAGGTCAGGGATGCATCGTTCAGCTGCAGCTTTTCCAGCGCGTCCTTCAGGTCGGGGTACTTGGCACCGTCGGCGGGGTAGATGCCGCAGAACACCATGGGCGTGACCTTGCGGTAGCCAGGCAGGGGCGCGTCCGCCGGGCGGTTCGCGTCAGTGATGGTGTCGCCCACCCGGGTGTCGGCCACATCCTTGATGGACGCGGCAATGTAGCCCACGTCGCCGGGATACAGCTCGTCGCAGGACTCGTAGCCCGGGTTGAAGGTGCCCACCTCCACGATGTCGAACTCGCTGCCGGTCTGCATCAGCCGCATCCGCATTCCGGGCTTCACCGTGCCCTGCTTCACCCGAACAAAGCAGATCGCGCCGCGGTAATTGTCATAATAAGCGTCGAAAATCAACGCCTGCAGCGGCGCTTCCGCGTCGCCCTGGGGTGCGGGGATGTGCTTGACGATGGCTTCCAGAACGTCGCCGCAGTTTTCGCCCGTCTTAGCGGAGATCAGCGGCGCGTCGGAGGTGTCCAGCCCGATCACTTCCTCGATCTCGTGCTTGACCTGAACAACTGGCACGTCTTCATCAACACGCTGGCGGAGGCAGGCTACGTCTGCTCCGACCAGGTGGGGTCGGGCAACGCGCTCATGTTCTGCTATGCGTTCTACCTTATCGGGCGCTATGAGTTCGACATGGAGCCACTGGCTGTGCGCGGGCTCGTGCGGCGCTGGTATTTCGCCGCAGCCATAACAGGGCTCTATGTGGGGTCCTTCGAATCCGAGTTCGAGCAGCAGCTTAACGACGTCTCGCGCCTTGATACTGCCGGCGAGTTCCAGGCGTACTTCGACCGTAGGCTTGCCGCCATCATGACGGACGATTATTTCTCCATTACGCTGCCCAACTCCCTCGATGCAAACGAGGCGATGGGTCCGACCTGGTGGGGCTTCGTCGCGGCTCAGGTTGTGCTCGGTGCCAAGGCGCTGTTCAGCACGGCCCCACTTTCTCAGCTGCTACTTACCGGTTCGTCGGGTTCCAAGAAGGCCCTGGACAAGCACCATCTTTTTCCAGACAACTACCTGAGGGCCAAGGGCTACCTTTCGCAGCGCAGCAACCGAGGTAACTTCACCCTCGTTGACTACCAGAACAACATCTACATCTCGGATGATGCCCCGAATGAGTATGTTCGTAGGTATCGCGACGCGCTGGGAGAGGACGAGTATCGCCGTAACTGCGAGGAGCACGCCCTGCCCGTTGGGTTCGAGGACCTCGATTACGATGAGTTTATCAGCAAGCGAAGGCAGCTTATGGGCGAGCTTGTGAAGAGGGCCTACGAGCGGCTTTAGTCTAGCTCCGCTCGCGCCACCCTTCCCGTCGCCCGCATCATGAGGGCTGCATCGGTTAGAATCGTGTGTGCGACGCATCCCGTGCGCGGGCGGCCGAAGACTTGATCGGAGGTCCCCAATTGCTGAAATTCCTTAACGCGCTCGCCGCCCTTGCGACGGTCGGCACGTTCATCATTGCGTTTCTTGATTCGTATGAGGTTCGGTTTAAGGTCCGTAGGCGCACGCGCGGTGCGGACGGTTCTCGGCGTTTGCGCCGCAAGCGCAAATAAAAACGGCCGGGGTTGCAGCTCGGCCGTTTAACACGTTAGAAAACTAGGCCGCCCGCGCTCCTTAACACTTACGCGGGATGCGTCGTTTTCTAAAAACATTCTACCCGTCCGGCTGCGGGTCCGTCCACATTTTCCAAATCAAATCACCAGATGTCTACTGAGACACGCAAAGCGCCCGCTTGCTGGGGGAGCAAGCGGGCGCTTCTGAGCGAATGTGTTTGCGGTCTAAACCGCTCGGAGCAACAAGCGATCGACGTTAGTTGCTAGACTCGGAGTCGTCGCCGGAGCCGGAGATAGAAACCGTCAGCGTAATCGTGCTGTCGGTGGACTGCTTGCCGGTGGGGGAGACGCCCGTAACGGTGGCATTCTCGTTGCCGCTCACGGGGTTGCCGTTCTGATCGCAGAATGCGATGTTGTAGAACCCGGCGTTGTTGAGCGCGGTGACGGCGGCGGAGATGCTCTTGCCGTACAGGTTGCCCGGGACGCTGGCCTTGCCGGACTTCTTGGCGATGACGACGGTGATCGTGGCACCGGGCTTCTGCTTGCCGCTGGGGTTCCAGCTAATTACGGTGCCCTCGGTAACCGAGTCGTTTTCCTGGTAACTCACGTCGACGCCAAAGCCGGCCATGTCGAGAGCGTTGCGCGCCTGGGCCTCGGTCATGTCGGTCAGATCGGGCACCGAGGTGGTGTCCGGGCCGCTGGAGACCTTGTACGAGATGGTCGTGCCCTTCTCGACCTCCTTGCCGGCAACAGTGCTCTGCTCAAAGACCTGGCCTTCTTCGGCCTCATTGGCTTCCTCCGAAGCGCTGCCCTTCAGGCCCACGCTTGCCAGTGCGGCCTCGGCCTGGTCCTTGGTCAGGCCGACGAGCTGCGGAACCTCAACCTTCTCGGAGGGCTTAGGGCCCTTGGAGACTACCAGGTTCACCCTCGTGCCCTTGGCCTTCTTGGTGTTGCCGTTGGGGGTCTGCTCGGCGACCTTTCCCTCGTCGACATCGTCGTTGTAGCTCTGGTCGACGGTGCCAACCTCAAGGCCGGCTTCCTTGATCAGTTCAATAGCGGTTTCCTGGTCCTTGCCCAGCACGTCGGGCACTGTGACCTGTTCGCCACTGAACATGCCCGTGGCAAAGGCCACCACCACGCCAATCACGGCGACGGCGGCAATCACGGCGGCGATGATCTTGTTCTTGTTGGACTTAGGCTTCTCGACCTCGTAGGAGCCCGTGGAGCCCGAGACAGCGCTACGGGCGGTGTTCTGACCGCTCACGCCCGAGACGGGACGAACCATAGCGCGCGTTGAGTCGGAAAGCTCGCGGGTCTTGGTGGCACCCAGGTCGCCGGCGGCACCGATGATGCGCGTGGGCTCCGAGACGTTGACGGCACGGCCGGACAGGTAGCTGTTGAGTACCTGGCGCAGCTCGTCGGCCGTCTGGAAGCGGTTTGCCGGGTCCTTCTCCATGCACTTGAGGATGATGCGCTCCAGGTCGGCATCGACGCCGGAGTTAATCTGGCTCGGCGGGATGGGGAGCTCGTTGACCTGCTTGAGCGCGACCGAGATGGCGTCGTCGCCGTCAAAGGGTACGCGACCGGTGGCGCACTCGTACATGACGACACCCAGCGAGTAGATATCCGAGGTGGGGCCGAGGTCCTGGCCGCGGGTCTGCTCGGGGCTTACATAGTGGGCGGTGCCCAGAACGTTGTTATCCTGCGTGAGGTGGCTGTTCTTGGCGCGTGCGATGCCAAAATCCATTACCTTGATGTTGCCGTCGGGCAGCACCATGATGTTTTGCGGCTTGATGTCGCGGTGGATAATCTCGTGCTTGTGTGCGACCGAAAGCGCGGAGCTGATCTGCGAGCCGATCTGTGCGACCTTCTTGGGATCGAGGGCGCCGTGGCTCTTGATGCCGCTCTTAAGGTCGGTACCGCGCAGGTACTCCATGACGATGTAATAGGTGTCGCCGTCCTTGCCCCAGTCGTAGACGCCCACGATATAGGGGGAGGACAGGCCGGCCGCTGCCTGGGCCTCCTGCTTAAAGCGGGCGGCGAAGGTGGCGTCGCCGGCATACTGCGGCAGCATGATCTTGACGGCAACCGTGCGGTCGAGGACCTGATCCTGTGCACGGAAGACGGTCGCCATACCGCCCGTTCCCACCTTATCCTTAAGGAGGTATCTTCCCCCGAGGACCCTCTGTTCCATTCCTGCTCCTAACATAACTATTCGCTCAACGATGTGTGTGGTACCAAATGTGTGGCCGCTGGGGCCGTGTGGCGCGTTGCCGCTAGCTCATCGGCCGTGGCGTGCCCCAAGTATCCGCCTTGATCACGGGCATCACGCTCCCTGTGCGGCGAGCGCCGCGGTCAGGACGATGCCGGCAATCTTGGCCGCCTTGACGTCGTGTTTGTCGTAATCCTCCAGGGCCACCGAGATGGCAACCGTGGGTGAATCGTAAGGTGCAAAGCCAACAAACATAGAGTTGACGTTGGTGCCGCCGGTCTCGGCCGAACCGGTCTTGCCGGCAACCTTGACGCCCGGAATCTGGGCATCGGTGCCGATGCCGGACTGGACGACGGCGAGCATGGCCTGCTTGACCTGGTCGGCCGTGGCAGAGCTGACAGCCTGGCCCAGCGAGCGGGACTGCGTGGTCTTAACCACGGTCCCGTCCGGGGCGAGTATCTGTGACACAAAGAACGGGTCCATGACCACGCCGCTGTTGGCGATAGCGGCAGCGATCACGCAATTCTGCATGACGGTGGTCTGCGGGCCAGGTGTGTGGTCCATGCCGACGGGCTGGCCGGCGCCTGCCCAAGCGGTCTCCCACTCGGTCATAAGCGAAGGGTCGGCCATGATGGAAGCCGCGGTGGTCAGATCCTGACCGAGCTTTTGACCGTAGCCAAAGGCGTTGGCAAACTGGACGAGCGAGTTGGCGCCGACCTCGTTGGCCACCTGGCCAAAGACGACGTTAGACGACACGGCGAAGGCCTGCTGCAGGCTGATGGTTCCGTAGCTTTCGTTGGCGTAGTTGGTGACCGGCGCGTTGCCGATGTCCATGGAGCCGGGCGCCTGGTACGTGCTGGTAAGGCTGGCGGTGCCGGTTTCGAGCGCCGCGGAGAGCGTGACGACCTTAAAGGTCGAGCCCGGGGTGTACAGCGCGTCCATGGCGCGGTCGTACATGGAGCCGTCCTCGCCACCGCCCGACTGCATCAGGGCATCGATGTTGGTGTTGTCATAGGTGGGCGAGCTCGCGCACGCAAGGACCGCACCGGTACGCGGATCCATGACCACCACAGCGCCCTTAAAGCCCTTGAGCGCCTGCTCGGCAGCCGTCTGGATGCGCGAGTCGATGGTAAGCTTGGCGGTATTGCCCGGCTGGGTCTGCCCCGCGAGCGACGCGATGGCGTTGTTCCAGCTGGAGTAATCCTTGGAGCCGGTGAGCGTATCGTTCATGACGCTCTCGATGCCGGCGGTGCCGTATTGCTGGCTCACGTAGCCCACCACGTGTGCGGCCATGTTGCCGTTGGGGTAGGAACGGGCGTAGGTGCCGTCCTCCTGTTGCAGCGACTCGGCTAGCGTCACGCCGTCAGACGTGATGATGGAGCCACGCTGGATGTACTTGGAGCGGGCGATGGTGTGGTTGTTGGTCGGCATGTCCTGATAGTCCTTCGCCTTGATGACCTGGACATAGGTGAGGTTGCCGATAAGGATGGCGAACAGCGCCGTAAAGGCAAACACGGCACGAGTCAGACGGTTGGCAAGCGCCACGCGGCCGAGCACGCCGGACTCAGGCGTGTCGAGCAGGCGACGACGCATGCGAGAGCCCGCGGAGTGGTTGCCGTGGCTGTAGGAAGGCACGTTGGCAAAACGCGTACCGGTCGGGGCAGCGGCGGATGCGACCTGGTCATCGGTGATGGCGGCCATGGTGCCGGTGCCGGTGAGCTCGGCTTCGCGTCCGGTTGCCTCGTCGCCGGCGCGCAGCAGCAGCGCGACGATGATAAAGCTCGCCAGCAGCGAGGAGCCGCCCTGGCTCATAAAGGGCAGGGTGACGCCGGTCAGCGGGATCAGGCGGGTTACGCCGCCAACGATTAAGAATGCCTGGAAGCTGATGGCCGCCGTAAGGCCGGTCGCGCTAAAGGCGGCAAGGTCGGACTTGGCGCGGGCTGCCGTGGTGAGGCCACGCACGGCAAAAAGCATAAACAGGATGAGCACGGCGCCGCCGCCCAAAAGGCCCATTTCCTCGCCGATGGCCGAGAAGATGAAGTCGGACTCGACGACGGGGATGTTGTTTGCCATGCCGTTGCCGATGCCGACGCCAACCAGGCCGCCGTCAGCCAGTGAGTAAAGTGACTGTACGATCTGGTAGCCCTGGCCCTGGGCATCCTTAAACGGATCGACCCAGACCTGAAAGCGCACTTGCACGTGCGACAGGAACTTGTAGGCGCCCACGGCTCCAACGGCCAGCAGCGCAAGGCCGATGATGACGTACGAAAAGCGTCCCGTGGCAACATAGAGCATCAGCAAAAAGATGGTGTAGAACAGGACGGCCGAGCCCAGGTCGCGTTCGAAGACGACGATGAGCAGGCACACGCCCCACACGGCAAACAGCGGCAGCAGCAGGCGGAAGCGCGGAATCTTGAGGCCCAAGATCTTGCGGTTGGAGATGGAGAGCAGCTCGCGGTTCTCGGCCAGATAGCCTGCCAGGAACAAGACGATGAAGACCTTGGCGAACTCGCCGGGCTGGATGGTGAAGCCCGCGATGCGAATCCACAGCTTGGAGCCCGAGATCGTGGTGCCGATAAAGATCGGCAGCATCAGCAGGATGATGCCGATAATGCCAAAGGTGTACTTGTAGCGCATGACCACGTCGAGGTTCTTGACCAGTGCGAGCGTTCCCACCATGAGCGCCACCGAGACAAACAAGATGATGAGCTGCGAGATGGCGAGGTCGGGGGCCAGGCGCGTCACGAATGTGATGCCGATGCCCGAGAGCACAAAGACGATGGGCAGGATGGCGGGATCGGCGCCGGGCGCCAGGATGCGTACGGCGATATGCGCCGCGGCGAAGGCGGCGAACAGGCCGATCGGCACGGCGAGCGTCTCAAAGGAAATCGTGGCACCCGCGGTGAGCACGTACATCGCATAGAGCAGGATGACGGGGAACGCCGAGGCGATGAGCAAGAGCAGTTCGGTGTTGCGGCGACTCATAAGCGGCACTCCCTTTCTAATTCTTATCGGAGGCTTCGGCCTCGGCTGACTGTTCGGCGGTTTTCTCGGAATCTGACTCGGAGGTGGATTCCTGATTGGTGTTGTCGCGAATCGTTTGCGCGTCAATCACCTGACGGGTCTGCTCCTCGTCAATCTGATGGCGGTACTTGGAAATGGTGTCCTGCGCATCGTCGACACTCGTTTGCGGAATGCCTGCCTTCAGGCGGTTTTGCGTGTCTTCGGGCAGGTCGGACAGCTTGATGCTGGTTTCGCTTTCGAGCCAGTGGAGCTCGACCCCGAGCGTCTTGCCGGGCAGGCCGCGCCAGACGGCGACATTGCCGTGGTAGGTTCCCAAGTAATAGGAGCCGGTGACGCCCGTGTATGCCCAGATGCCTGCTATCAGCACAAAGACAAGGGCCAAGACGGTGGCGATGGTGACATTGCGGCGTCGGACGCGTTTTGCCTCGCGCATGACGCCGTCGTCGACCAGGTCGACGACCACCACGGTCACATTGTCGTGGCCGCCGGCGGCGAGCGCCGCGTCCACCAAGTTGTCGACACAGATCTGTGCGCTCGAGGACTGCGTAGCGATGTTCTCGATATCGCTATCGGGAATCATGCTCGAAAGACCGTCGGAGCACAGAATCAGGCGGTCGCCTTCCTCGATGTGCAGGGTAAAGTGGTCGGCATACATAGCGGGATCCGAGCCCAGCGCGCGGGTGATGACCGAGCGGTTGGGGTGGACGCGGGCCTCGTCGGCCGTAATCTCGCCGGCATCCACGAGCTCCTCCACGTAGGAGTGGTCGCGGGTCACGCGGATGAGTGTGCCCTCGTGGAGCAGGTAGGCGCGAGAGTCGCCCACGTGGGCGATGGCGAGCGTGTCGTTTTCGATGTAGGCGCAGGTGGCTGTGCAGCCCATGCCGGGCTTGCCCAGGCCGTTCAGGGCCGCCTCGATTACGGCGGCATTGGCTGCCTCGACGGCTGCGGCTAGGCGTGCTGCGTCGGCGGACTGTGGGGCCGTCTTGGCAATAGTCTCGACGGCGATGGAAGAGGCTACCTCGCCGGCAGCGTGACCGCCCATGCCGTCGCATACGCAAAAGAGCGGCGACTGCACCAGGTAGGAATCCTCATTGTGCGGGCGCACACAGCCAACGTCGGAGCGGGCGCCCCACATGAGTTGCGTGGTGGTGCCGGCATCATAGGTCGAGTCGGTCTCGATGCGCTCCTCGGTCAGGGACTCAAAGCTCATGGTCGAGCCGGGGTCTTTGAGCTTGGCCTCAACGGCGGCAACGTCGATCTCGGCTGTGTCACCGGGAGAGACGGTGTCGGTCTCGGCGTTTGATTCGGAATCGCCGGTGTCCGGGGAGTCGGGCTCCTCGGACATGCGGGCGGTCGACTCGTCGTCTTGCGGGCTGACGTCTATAGGCTCGGGCGTCGAAAAGTGCGACGGCGCGGGCGTGCTTTGCGACTGGGCGGCGGGCTCGGCCACGGCATCGGACTCGCTTGCGGGCGCAGGGCCGTCCTCGGGGGATGGCCCTTCCTCGGGCGCCGGCGTAGACGCGGGCGCAACCTCGGATGCCGGGGCTATGGGAAACGCCGGCGCGGCGGGCTCGGGTGCCGCAAACCCCGCAGCGCTCTCGTTGATTGCCGCGGCGACGGGCTCTGCAAAGTGAGCCGGCGCCGGGGCTGCTTCGGGCGCTGTGGGCTGTTCCGCAGCATGTGCGCCGATGGGCGCCGCTGCGGCATCCTCTTCGTCCTCGTTATCGGCGAGATCCGAAATATCATGCGTTACATGCGAAAGAGGCAGGGAGAACCCGGTGGCCTTGGGGTCCCCGGGGGCCCTGCGGGCCTGCCATTCCCCGGGGACCGATGGGGCCAGGGCACCCGGTGTCTCCCTTGATGCCCTGTTCTCCCTGGGGACCTTGTTCTCCCCGGGGACCTTGCGGTCCCTGGAGACCGGAGACCACTTGCTCCTCCGGGAGAGGGTTGGGGTAGCAGTTTTTGTAATAGTTGTATCCATAACAATTCATATGAGCTTCCTCCCGCGCAAAAGAATGAGGGCTGCAAGGCCAAGGCTACGATTTCCCTTTGGAGGTGGTGTCATTGTCATAGAGCCGTTGACTTTGCGTTCCAAAATAGAAAGCAATGACCACCGAGAATATCGTAAGAAAATCCTGACCGGAGACCCGATTGGTGATGGTCAGGTATCCAAAGACCAGGGTGAGCAGAATGGTGACAATGCTTTTGACGCAGAGCAGATTGCTCAGACGAGTGAGAAACAAATCCTATCTTGCCTCCTTTTGGCATGCCATGGATCGTGGAGATCACAGAGGAATCTCGAACCGCTGCCATTCTATGCCTGGAGAGCGGGCTTGGTGCGTGGACTGGGGGAGAGAGGACGGCTTTCCCGCTCTTTGCAGGGGAAAATAAAAAAACAGTGTGTTCTTGTAAAATAAGAACACACTGTTTTTTTGGCACGCCAGGAGGGACTCGAACCCCCAACCCTCAGAACCGGAAGCAGAGAGAACTGCCGTTGTACTTCCTTTTATTTCAGTGAATTTACGCTAACATCTCATTTTTTTCCACGGTATTTTCCACATGTATGGTTTCGCTGATCCCTCCAGAAAAAGTGCTGCTGGACAATATGAATCCCGGAAAATTGAGGTCGGGGAGAACAGAAAACAAAACGATAAAGTCATTCCATGCGCTGGCAGTATAGCACACTTGAGAGGCTGCCAGCTTTTCTATATTTGCGTGGAGTGTGCCCGGGTCCTTGTGGGTATATATGTTTGCGGTTACAGAGATATCAGAATGCCCCATGAGCTCCTTTGCAATATTGATGGGGACCCCTGCTTTCTGGAGATCGGTGCAGAAAGTATGGCGAAGACAGTACGGGGTGAGGTCTGGGGCAATCGCGTGCTTTATGATTTGATTCCTCCTAAGTTCTGCCCCCAATTTTATGTCCAGGTCCCGCGCGAAGGAGTTCCAAAGGCGTTGGAGACTTTTATGATTGTGCCGGTTTCCAGCACCGGTTTGAAATACAGGGGAATCCGGTTTCCCTTGCACACGGAGGAGATGATATTTTAGGTCCGTGTGCATAGGGACATCACGGTTTCCTGCCTCTGTTTTTGTTTCTTTGATCCGTTCGGACCCACTTTCCACGGCCTTATGGACATGGATTTCATTCCGCTCAAAGTCGATATCCGCCCAGTTGAGGGCTACGGTTTCCCCAGGGCGAAGCCCCGCATACAGCATCATTAAGACCCACAGGCCGGATCTGTGGGTGGACGCCAAAGACAAGATGGCAGCCCGTTCCGTTTCTGTGATTGCCCGATGGCTGTTTTTCTGCGTAGCAGGGAGTTTCAAATCTTCCGCCGGGTCAAAGGTGATAATTCTTGTTTTCCTGGCACGAGAAAACATCTCTT
>URWQ01000033.1 GCA_900551635.1 uncultured Collinsella sp.
TCGAGACAGGAATTTGTTTCTAATGTCTCTCATGAATTAAAAACACCGCTTACAGCAATACGCGGCTATGCCGAGCTTCTTCAAAGTGGTATGGCATCAGATACACAGATGCAAAAAGAGTTTTTAGGACGCATTCACTCAGAGGTGGAGGAAATGACAAGCCTGATCAATGACATATTGATGATTTCCCGATTAGAGACCAAGGAGTTAATGCCGACTAAGGAAATTCTATGTGTCAAGAGTGTGGCAGAAGAGGTAAAAAAAACACTTAAGCCGTTAGCAGATGAGAATAATGTTTCGCTTGAAATCCATTGCTGTGATGAGTTTGTTTATATGTTTATCTGTATCCGACCCGCATAAGCTGCGCCCATATTACTCAAATGTCGCGAGCCGTTCGTAAGGACGGTTCGCTTTGTTGTGTAACGAATCCATAAAAAGGAGTGAGCATGCCTATCATCGCAGCGCTCGTTGGCATCGTTTTGGGTGCCATCGCCGCCATTGCCTACATGCGCACCGCCAAGCAGGGTAGTCTTCACGAGGCCGACGAAAAGATCCAGTCGGCACACGCACAGGCTGAGTCCCTGATCGGTGATGCTAAGCGTCAGGCCGAGACCCTCAAAAAAGAGGCTCTGCTCGAGGCTAAAGAGGAGATCATCAAGAACAAGCAGGCCGCCGAGGCCGAGGATAAGCAGCGTAAGAGCGAGATTCGTACGCTCGAGAACCGTGTGATGCAGCGCGAGGAGTCCCTTGATCGCCGAAACGACGCTCTCGACAAGCGTGAGCACCAGCTGTCCAGCCAGGCCGGTCAGGTCGAGAAGCGCTCCCGCGAGCTCGAGGAGCTCTGCGCCAAGCAGACCTCTGAGCTCGAGCGTATCGCCGACCTGACCCGCGAGGACGCCCACAAGGAGCTCCTCGATAAGGTTCGCGGCGAGGTCACCCACGAGGCTGCCACGATCATTCGCGAGTCCGAGCAGCAGGTTCGCGCCGAGTGCCACAAGACCGCCCAGGAGATTCTGTCCCTGGCGATTCAGCGCTGCGCTGCCGACCACACAGCCGAGGTCACCGTTACCTCCGTGCACATTCCCTCTGATGACCTCAAGGGCCGTATCATCGGTCGCGAGGGTCGCAACATCCGGACCTTCGAGCAGGTTTCCGGCGTCAACCTCGTGATCGACGACACGCCCGAGACTGTCGTTCTTTCGAGCTTCGACCCGGTCCGTCGTGAGACCGCCCGTGTTGCCCTCGAGAACCTCATCGCCGACGGCCGCATTCACCCCGCCCGCATCGAGGAGATGTATCACAAGGCTGCCGACCTGGTTCAGCAGCGCGTGCGCGAGGCTGGCGAGCAGGCTGCCTTCGATACCGGCATCCACGACCTGCATCCCGAGATCGTCAAGACCCTTGGTGCCCTGCGCTACCGTACCTCGTTTGGTCAGAACGTGCTTCAGCACTCCCTCGAAGTCTCTGACCTGTGCGGCGTGATGGCTTCCGAGCTTGGCCTGGACGTTGTGACCGCCAAGCGCGCCGGCCTGCTGCACGACCTGGGCAAGGCAATCGACCATGACGTCGAAGGCCCGCATGCCGTCATCGGCGCCGAGCTTGCCCGCCGTTATGGCGAGAAGCCCGTTATCGTCCACGCTATCGAGGCTCACCATGCCGACGTCGACCCCAACACGGTGCTCGATGTCCTGGTACAGGCCGCCGATGCTGTCTCTGCCTCTCGCCCCGGTGCCCGTCGCGAGTCTGCCGAGAACTACATCAAGCGTCTTGAGAAGCTCGAGGAGATCGCCAACTCCCATGATGGCGTCGAGCGTACCTATGCCATGCAGGCTGGTCGCGAGGTCCACGTCATGGTTCAGCCGGACAAGATCTCCGATGCCCAGTCCACGGTCCTGGCTCACGATATCGCCCATCAGATCGAGGAAGAGATGGAGTATCCCGGTCAGGTGCGCGTCGTCGTGATTCGCGAGAGCCGCGCTATCGATATCGCTAAATAACATGAGCGACGCGAACGAGCTCATCTCATTTATCGCGTCGATGTCGGGGGAGGGCAACCTTCGCGTCGAGGAGAACCTTGGCGAGGGTTATGTCCGCCTCCGCGTTTCGGAGGCCGAGAGGCGCCAGGCAAAGCACGACATTCAGCATGTCGAGGATATCGTCATTGAAATGCTCCGTAATGCTCGCGATGCTGGCGCCGACAAAGTCTATCTCGCTACGACCAAGGAAGATGGCGTCCGCACGCTTGTCTTTCTGGATAACGGTTCGGGCGTTCCGCAGGATATGCAAGAGCGAATCTTCGATGCCCGCGTTACCTCCAAGCTCGAGAGCATGAAGATGGACCGTTGGGGCGTTCACGGTCGTGGCATGGCATTGTTTTCGATCAAGCAGAACACCGACGAGGCCCGTGTTGTCACGTCTGGTGTTGACCTTGGCTCGGCCTTTAAGGTGAGCGTTGCGGCCGACCGCCTCAGTGAGCGTGCCGATCAGTCCAGCTGGCCCCAGGCCGTCAAGGATGAGGACGGACGTTATGTCTGCGCTCGCGGTCCGCATAATATTATTCGCGCTGCTTGTGAGTTTGCACTCGAGGAGTTGCGTGGTTGCGATGTCTATCTTGGTTCTCCGTCTGAGATTGCCGCGACCCTTTATGCTCAGGCGTCAAGTAGGCTCGATACGTCTCGTCTCCTGTTTATTGATGACGAGAGCGAGCTTCCGGTTGTCGATCGTTTAGGCCTTGCCTCTGATGCCGAGGACTTTATCCGTATCTGTTCGGGTTTGGGTCTTGAGATGTCCGAGCGCACGGCCCATCGCATTTTGGCAGGGCAGATTAAGCCCGTTCGCGGTGTGACCGCGCGTCTGCTGCGTGAGCGTGATTCGTCCTCGCATGCGCCGGCTCCTGTCGATCTCGCGAAGGATCGACGCGGGCTACGTATTGCCAAGGATGACATGGCACAGTTTTCGCGTGCCGTGGAGCGTGACTTTAATGACCTTGCCGCCCGGTACTATCTCAACCTTTGCGGTGACCCAAAGATTCGTGTTTCGCGTGATCGAATCACTGTGACCTTCGATCTTGCCAAAGAGGAATAGTGCCTTTACCGAGTCCACTCGGTACGATACAGTTATTGCAGTTAAAACGTACTTTTAAACGCAGGAGTTTCTTCATGGATTGCCTGAAGGTATCAAGCAAATCATCGCCCGCGTCCGTTGCCGGCGCCATCGCCGGCATGGTCAAGGATGGTGTACCCGTCAACATCCAGTGTGTCGGCGCTGGTGCTGTCAACCAGGCCATTAAGGCCGTGGCTATCGCGCGCGGTTTTTTGATTCCAACCGGTTTTGATATTTCCTGCGCGCCCGTGTTCTCCGACATCCTCATTAACGGGGAGTCGCGCACGGCCATCCGCCTTTCTATCTACGTTCACCAGATCAATCGAGCTGCTATGGATAACGTCGTCATGGATGATGTTAAGCCAGTGGCATAGCTTCTGCTTGCCTCGATTCGCCTCCCTTCCATCGTTAGGACTTATGCACATGGACCAGCGTTCCGTACGCGATATTCTTGCCGGTAAAACCTACTTTATCCGCACCTTTGGCTGCCAGATGAATCAGCACGATTCCGAGCGCGTGAGCGGTCTGCTTGATTCGTATGGCTGTCTCATGGCGCTCGATCCCGAGCATGCCGATATCGTTGTCTTCATGACATGCTGTGTGCGTGAGGCCGCCGATACTCGCCTGTACGGTCAGTGCAATTCCTGCAAAAGCCTGCCGCCTTCGCCTTCGGGCAAGCGTGTGGTTGCCGTGGGCGGCTGCATTGCGCAGCGTGATGGCGAGGGCCTGCTCACCAACGTCGATAACGTCAATGTCATCTTTGGCACGCATTCTATCGCACATGTGGCCGAGCTCATTGCCGAGGCGTTCCTTGACGGCAAGCGTCATATCCGCACCAATGAGCATGAGGATACGGATGCCATGAGCATGCCGTGGCATCGCGAGACCCAGTATCACGCCTGGGTGCCCATCATGACGGGCTGCAATAATTTCTGCACCTATTGCATCGTGCCGTACGTGCGCGGTCGCGAAAAGAGCCGCCCCTTCGAGGAGATTGTCGACGAGGTGACCGGTTTGGTGCGCCAAGGCGTGCGTGAGATTACGCTGCTGGGCCAAAACGTTAACTCATATGGTCGCGATCTGTTTGGCAAGCCGCGTTTTGCCGATCTGCTGCGTGCCGTGGGCGATACGGGTGTGGAGCGCATCTTCTTTACGTCTTCGCATCCCAAGGATCTTCTCCCCGAGACCATCGACGCCATGGCCGAGACGCCTGCCGTTATGCCGCAGCTGCACCTGGCCGTCCAGTCAGGTTCGACACGGATCCTCAAAGAGATGAATCGCCGTTATACACGCGAGGACTATCTGGGCCTGGTCGATCGCATCCGCAATCGCATGCCCAATATCGCGCTCTCGACTGACATTATCGTTGGCTTTCCGGGCGAGACTGAAGAAGACTTTGAGCAGACGCTCTCACTTGCCGAGACGGTCCGCTATGCTCAGGCCTATACCTTCATCTATTCCAAGCGCGCCGGTACCCCGGCCGCCGAGATTGACGATCCTACGCCGCATGAGGTTATTCTCGAGCGTTTCAACCGCCTGGTTAAGGTTATCGAGACCACGGCACATGAGTATAACCAGGGTGAGCTTCATACTGTGGTGCCGGCGCTCATTGAGGGCACGAGCAAGAAGAACGATGCGGTCCTGCTGGGCAAGAGTCCCAAGAATCAGACCGTGCATGCGCCTATCCCCGAGGGTTACAGCATCGATCAGCTTGTTGGCAAGATCGTTGATATTGACGTTGACGTTGCCAAGACCTGGTATTTGTCCGGCTCCGTTGTGGGCGAGCCGCGCTAATGGTTTCTTCCGGGGCAGGTCTTTCCGCCGTTGCGATCGTCGGTCCGACGGCGGTTGGTAAGAGTGATGTTGCCGACCGTTTGGCCGCTCGTCTTTCGTCCGAAGTGCTGTCGTGCGATGCGATGCAAATCTATCGCGGCATGGACATCGGTACCGCAAAGATGACGCCCGATGAGTGTACGGCGCCGCTGCGTCTCGTCGACATTGTAGAGCCGGGTGTGGCATATTCTGCTGCGCTTTATCAGGCTGACGCTCGCGCGCATGTTGAACGTCTCCTTGGTTCGGGTCGCCTGCCGGTTTTTTGCGGAGGTACGGGGCTGTATCTCAAGGCCGCCCTCGATGAGATGGATTTTCCCTCGGGCGAGCTTGTGGACGATCGTCGCGCGGGGTATCAGGAACTTGCCGAGCGCATAGGCGAGGAAGCGCTGCACGCGCTGCTTGCCGAGCGTGACCCCGAGTCCGCTGCGGTCATCCATCCCCATAATGTTCGCCGCGTGATTCGCGCGCTCGAAATGCACGATGATGGTGTGTCCTACGCGCAGCAAAAGTCGCAGTTTAGTGTTCCGCGCGAGCATTATCATGCCCTATGGTTTGGTCTGACGCGTAATCGCAAGGTGCTCTACGAGCGCATTAACCTGCGTGTCGATATGATGTTTGAGCAGGGTCTTGTCAATGAAGTCCGCAGTCTTATGGGGCAGGGGCTGGGAGATGCCCTGACGTCGATGCAGGCAATTGGCTATAAAGAGATCATTGATGCTTTCAATGGCGTGATTTCTATGGATGAGGCTCGCGAACTCATCAAGATGCGTTCGCGTCGCTATGCCAAACGTCAGCTTTCGTGGTTTAAACGCGATGACCGCATCGTGTGGTTCGATATGGACGAGTTTACGATCGATGAGGTCGTTGAGGACATCCTGCATTGTATTGAGGCTGCCTAATGGCCCGCTTCCCCCTTGTTCCCACGGCACCCGAGCCCGAGCGTGCCATATTAGTTGGTGTTGAGTGGCGCGACAATGCGTGGCCGCTCGATCGTTCGCTTGACGAGCTTGAGCGCCTGGCCCATACGGCTGGCGCCCAGTGCGTGGCGCGTTTGTCACAGCGTCTGGTTAAGCCGTATCCAAAATCGTTTATCGGTTCCGGTAAGGTTGAAGAGCTGTGCGGCCTGGTGCATCGCATGGATGTCGATGTCGTTATTTTTGACGACGACCTGACGCCCTCGCAGCAATCCTATTTGGAGAAAGCCGTGGGCGAGCCGGTAAAGATTATCGATCGTACAGCACTGATCTTGGATATCTTTGGCCTGCATGCTCAGACGCGTGAGGGACGCCTACAGGTACAGCTGGCGCAGCTTCAATATCTGTTGCCTCGTCTGCGTGGCATGTGGAGCCATCTTGCCAAGGAGCAGACGCGCGGCGGCATCGGTTCGCGCTTTGGCCAGGGTGAAAGCCAGCTCGAGGTTGACCGTCGTTTGATTCGCAATAAGATTGCCGCGCTTCGTCGTGAGCTCAAGCAGGTTGAACAGCGTCGCGATGTCCAGTCCAAGAGCCGTATTGAGTCACCGGCGTTTCGCGTCGCGTTAGCCGGTTATACCAATGCCGGTAAATCGACGTTGCTCAATCGCCTGACCGGCTCTACGGTACTTTCGCAGGACAAGCTGTTTGCTACGCTCGACCCGACGACGCGTTCGTATCGCCTGCCCGGCGGTCGCGGCATGACGATTACCGATACCGTTGGCTTTATTCAAAAGCTACCGCATGGTCTCGTTGATGCCTTTAAGTCCACGCTGTCTGAGGTTCTTGGTGCCGATCTGATCCTTAAAGTTGTGGATGCCTCTGACGAGGACTACGAGCGCCAGCTCGAGGCAGTCGATCGCGTTCTTGACGAGATCGGTGCCGGCGAGCGTTTGACGCTTACGGTGTTCAATAAAATCGATCTGCTCGATAGTGTTGATCGATTGAGCTTCCGTCGTCGCTATCCCGAGGCCGTGCTGTTCTCGGCCCAGACAGGCGAGGGACTCGACGATCTCGTCGACCGTATTGCTCGTGAGGCGGCTGCTACCGATGTGTTGCTCTCTGCTGATATCCCGTATCGCGAGGGCGCCCTCATCACGCTGGTGTATGAACAGGGAACCCTTTTGCACGAGGAATATCTTGAGGGCGGCGTTCGTATTGTTGCGAAGCTGCCGGCTCGTATCGCGCCGCGGCTCAAGCGTTATCGCACCGAGTAGACGAGCTCCAAAAAGCCCAGAATAATGGGCTGATGCAGTAGATAAAAGGGGAGTGCGTGACGTCCAAGGCTGGCGAGCGCCGGGATGGGATTGGCGTAGGCCCAGCTAGGGACGGTCTTATCGATTCCCTTCGCTATGTGTGCGGCGAAGTATCCTGCAAGATACATAAAGAAAAACGGGATGATGGGGTAGTAATCACCTGAGACAAACCCAGGGCTCGGAAATCCCAGCCACGCCAGGTAGGGGACAGGGTAGATCGTTTTGGGGATGCTCCAGGTGAGGGCAAACAACAAAAGGCATAGGGACATGCCTCATCTCGCCGATATCTTCTTAAGGACGGGATCGGTCAACGCCACGATGCCGGTACATGCGGCCATGCAGTAGATGATGCCAAAATTAACCGAATCGTCTACTGAGACAAGTGTTGTTGCCAACCAGACGACGAGTGCTGCTAAGGCGTATTTGGCGGCACGTTTGATATTGTTGCGCGAAAGGGTGCACATCCAACCCGCGATAAACAAAAATACCCAGCTGATGCTGGCGCGCCAGATGTCTTGAAAGACAGTCTGGGTAAACCAGGGCATATCCCAGTCGTACAGGTAGGCGAGATCGTAGCAAGCGTGAAAACCTGCCATTGAAATCATCGTAAACCCGCGGACGGTATCAAAGATAGTGATGCGTTTTTGTATTACGAGAACCGGCGCATCAAGCCGACGACTTTGCCCAAGATAACGGGATTCGTTGCATAGATAGGCTCCATGGTGTCATTCTCGGGCTGCAGGCGCACGCGTCCCTGCTCCTTGTAGAACGTCTTGACGGTCGCTGAACCATCAATCATGGCCACGACAATTTCGCCGTTCATGGCACTCTTTTGTTCACGGACGATGATGTAATCGCCATTGAAGATGCCGACATTGATCATTGAGCTCCCATGCACCTCAAGGATAAAGGAACCCTGATCGGTGGCGATTTCGGTCGGGATAGTAAAAGTGTCTTCGATATTCTGCTCGGCCAGAATGGGAATCCCAGCCGCGACGCGACCAACGAGCGGTAGCGAGACCGTTCCGCGAGGTGCGGTGGGCTCGTCAGATTTAGAAATTGAGACAGAGGAACCGTCCTCGTTAAAGAGTTCCAGGGCGCGCGGTTTGGTGGCATCGCGCTTGAGTAGCCCGCGCGCCTCCAGAGCAGATAGATGGGCGTGCACGGTGCTGGGGGAGGAAAGGCCCACGGCAGAAGCCATCTCGCGCACGCTGGGCGGATAACCCTTCTCCTGCTGATATTCCTTGATGAAGTCGTAAATTTGCTGCTGACGCTTGGTAATTTTGCGAGCCATCAGGGCATCCTCTCTACCCATGTCAAACAAATGTTCGAATTTTGCTTGACAGGAACAACTGTTCGAAGATAATAATAACCGAACATTCGTTCTCGCGCTAGACATTTTTGTCCGCGCGGCTTGATAAAACTGTTCTCAGCAAAACACGCGAGAGGAGAACATGATGAACGCAACGAATATGGTCCAGGGAAACCTCGCCCTTAAGCTCGAGACGCCTGCCGCGCCCGCTTTTACTGTTGTCAAGGGTGGACGTTCCGGTTATCAGCCTTTGCCCGTAAAGTCTGCTCGCACTCAGTATGCTGTTGCCGCGCCGACTCCCGCTGCCCTGAAGGTCTCGACGATTGTTGCCGTCGCCGTTGCGCTCACGCTCTTTTTTGTCCTCGCTACGTCTGTCTTTAGCGCTCGTCACGCCGCGTATGCCGAGTCCGTTTCCAACGTTACCTACGAGACCATTCGCGTTCAGCCTGGTGATTCTCTTTGGTCGCTTGCCGAGGAATATCCAATCGAAGGCCTTTCCACGCAAGAGACTTCCGACATGATCCGTAACGTCAATCATCTGGAGCATGGTTCGCTCGCCGCTGGTGCGCATCTTAAGGTTCCTGCTCGTTCGTAATCATTATCGCGCTGCGCATGGTACCCTTGTTATCGTTTCAGAGGAGGTACCATGCGCTGTCCCAAATGCGGCAAGGCACATACCCGCGTCGTTGATTCCCGTATGCAGGAGTCAAATAACACCATTAAGCGCCGTCGCGAATGTTGCTCGTGTAACTACCGCTTTACAACGTTCGAGCGATGCGAAGACCCAATTGAGGTCATTAAGTCGGACGGAACCAAGCAGCGGTTCGATCGCAATAAGCTGCTCGTCGGCTTGATGCGCGCCACCATCAAGCGTGATATCGACACTAAGAAGCTCAATGAGATTATCGACGATATCGAGGTCGAGCTGCGTTCTCGTACGCTGACGGCCGTCACGTCCCATGAGTTGGGTGACATGGTGCTCAAGCGCTTGGCCAAGATCGACAAGGTGGCGTACATCCGCTTTGCCTCGGTCTACCGCGATTTCAAAGACGTCGATGAGTTTCTGCAAGAGCTCGACAAGCTAAGGTGATTCCATGTCCAACATTACCCTCAACATAAAGCGTCTCGACCCCACTGTCGAGCTTCCCAAATACGCCCATCCCACCGATGCCGGCTTGGATCTGCGCTCCAACGAGGACTGCGTCCTGAAGCCCTTCGAACGCCGTCTGGTCTCTACTGGGTTGGCCATCGCCCTGCCCGACTGCTACGCCGGCTTTGTCCAGCCCCGCAGCGGCTTGGCCATCAAGCAGGGCCTGTCTATAGTCAATACGCCGGGCCTCATCGACGCCCACTACCGAGGAGAACTCAAGGTTATCCTCATTAACCTGGATCCCACCAACAACATCCAAATCAACAAAGGCGACCGCATAGCCCAACTCGTCATCCAAGAAGTCCCCACGGTCAACCTCATAGAAGTAGAATAACTAGACGAAACCGACCGAGGCAGCGGAGGCTTCGGCTCCAGCGGCGTCGCCTAGGGCGCTCGTATCCCTCCCGCCCGTGGCTTACCTATATCATTCCATGCTCAAACATTCTCGCTTCGCTGCGAAACTGCGCGTGGAACGATATAAGGGCGGCTCCGACAGAGCGGCGGGCATTCGACTAGCGGATAAGCGCCGGAAAAGGCCA
>URWQ01000034.1 GCA_900551635.1 uncultured Collinsella sp.
TCACGCCGGTCCAGGTTACGGCGTAGACGGCGCACGGCGGGGCCGTAGGCCTCGACGGCAGCGACAAAGTCGCAGCGGCGGGCGAGCGGCAGGGTAAAGGTGCCGGCACCGCAGTACAGGTCCACGGCAAGCTCGTCTTCCTGCGGGTCGAGCGCTTCCATGACAAGCTCGATCAAAATCTCGGCACCCTTGGTGTTGACCTGGAAAAAAGACGGGGCAGACAAGCGCATCTGACCCTCGGCGATATTCTCGGTCCATGAGCCCTCTCCGGCGAGCATTTCGACCTTGGAGACACGGCGGGCCCTTCTTTTCGCCCTTGCTCATCACGCGCACGATGCTCGTGGGATGAGCGGCGTCCGCCAGCACGCGGGAGACCTGCGAGCGCGGAAAAGAGCCTGTGGGCGTCCAGAGTGCGACCTCGAGTGCCTTGGTGCGGCGCGATGCGCGAATGCCCACGCGTTCGAGCCCCAAGTCATGGCTGCCGCTTAGATAGTTGAGTGCGCCGACGACCGATTTGAGCGCCTTCGGGAAGCGCTTATCGAACAGCGGGCACGTATCGACGGTCACGATTTTGCTGGGGTCGACACCATGCATGCCAAGGCGCACGCGACCGTTGACGACGGTCGGTTCGAGCTCGATTTTATTGCGGTAGCCCCAGTCGTCCTTGGTGTGGCAGATGGGCTGTACCGACTCATCGACCTGCTCAGGCGCGAACTTGCCGATGCGCTCGAGCGTGGAGCGCAGGTTTTGCTCCTTGGCGGCGAGCTGTGCCGTGCGTGAGAGATTGCCCCACGAGCAGCCGCCGCAGATGTCCACGAAGGGGCAGGGAGGCTGAATGCGATCGGGGCTTGGCTCCAGAATCTCGGTGGTGCGGGCGCGCATGAACGACTTGCCGTCCTGTACGACCTCGGCCTCGACGGTGTCGCCTGCCACGGCGCCCTGCACAAAGACGGCCTTGCCGTTGTCGGCGTGCGCCAGCCCGTCGGCGCTGTAGGTCATCGATTCTATAGTGAGCTTCATATTCCTGCCTGTCATTCGCGTTGTTGTTCGCACCATGGTAGCAGGGAAAAGCGCCCCGCATCCGAGGCTTTCCTCAAATGCGGGGCGCTTCTACAAACTGCTTCTACAAACGACTATTTCGTCTTGCCGGTAATGAGCGTCTTAAGACCCAGGCCGATCAGACCCAGTCCCATGCGCACGCGGCCGGGGCGATGGCGCTCGATGGCCTTGGTCTTGCCGGCGGGCTTATCGCGACGGGCGCTCGTCTCGGGTGCGGGCTTGATGACCTGCGGATCGGGCTGAGGTGCAGGTGCAGGCTCGGGCTCAATGACGGTCGCCTGGACCTCTTGGACCTTGGGTGCTACTGGCTGCGGCTCGCCCTCGGGGGCAGGTTCCGCCTCAATGACGGGCTCGGGCGCGGCCTCGGCGTTGCGATAGGCACGCTCCAGCAGGGCTTCCTGCGAGTTGAAGGGTTTCTCACCCTCTGCACGCTCCACGGGGACCCAGGTGCCGTCGCTCGTGAGGCTGCGGGCCTTCACGTTGTCGCGCAGCTGCATGCCCATGTACTCGTGCACTAGGGCGCGGCAGGTGGGGTCGAGCACGGGGAAGGCAATCTCCACGCGGTGCTCGGTGTTGCGTGTCATCATGTCTGCCGAGCTCAGGTAAATCATGTCCGAGTCCACGCCAAAAGCGTAAACACGGGCGTGCTCCAAAAAGCGTCCGACGATGGAGCGGACATGCACGTTCTCGGTCTTGCCCGGAACACCGGGCTTGAGGCACGAGATGCCGCGGATGATCATGTCTACGCGCACGCCGGCACACGATGCCTCGGCGATCTTGTCGATAACCTCGCGGTCGGTCAGCGAGTTGAGCTTAAAGAACACGCGGGCGGGCTCGCCGGCAAGGGCGCGCTGGATCTCGCGGTCAAGCCCGCGCATGATGAGCGGTTTCAGTCCGACGGGCGCCACACCCAGGAAGCGGTAGTCGCCGCGCAGGTTGCCCAGCGACAGATTGCGGAAGAACAGGTTGGCGTCCTCGCCGATGCCGGGATGGGCTGTCATGAGCATAAAGTCGCTGTAGAGTTTGGCCGTCTTCTCGTTAAAGTTGCCGGTGCCCAAAAGCGTGAGGCGCGTTAGCGCCATGCCCTCGCGATAGGTGAGCTGGCAGATCTTTGAGTGGCATTTAAAGCCCTCGGAACCATAGATGACGGTGCAGCCGGCCTCTTCCAGGCGCTCGGCCCACTCGATGTTGTTCTGCTCGTCAAAGCGGGCACGAAGTTCCATGAGCACCGTGACCTCTTTGCCGTTCTCGGCAGCATCGATCAGCGACTCGCACAGGCGGCTCTGCTTGGCCACGCGGTAGAGCGTGATGCGCAGCGAGATGCACTCGGGGTCGTAGGCGGCCTCGTGCACCAGATCCAGGAAGGGGTTCATGGCCTCGTAGGGATAAAAGAGCAGCTTGTCGTGCTGCAGCACCTGCTCGCGGATGGAGCGGGTCATGTCGATGGTGGGATTGGGCTGCGGCCTAAACGGCGTAAAGAGCAGCTCGTTGCGCAGGTGCTCGGGAATCTTGCCCTCAATGCCAAAGACGTAGCCCAGGTCGAGCGGGATATCGCAGGTAAAGACAGAGCGGCGCGAAAGCTCGAGCGCCTTGCGGATGGGCTTGAGCGGTGGCTTCTCCAGGGGCCCCTGAACCGCGTGCACTACCGGCTGCAGACGCAGGCGCTTCTTGAGGATGCGCTTCATGTGCTGGCGGTAGTCCTCTTCCTCTTCGACGCCCTCGCCGTCCGGATCGATGTCGGCGTTGCGGGTGACGCGGATCAGCGCACGATCCAGCGGCTTATAGGAGCCAAAGCAGCTGTCCAGGCAGGCGAGGATGACGTCCTCGAGCAAGATGTAGGAGTAGGTGCCGGTGGGCGAGGGGATCTCGACCACGCGGTTCATCGAGGCGGGAATCTCGATAAGGCCCAGCAGGCTCTCCTCGTCGGTGGCGCCGTCCAGACCACAGGCCAGATAGAGCGCGCCATTGCGTAGGTTGGGGAAGGGGTGGCGAGGATCGATGACCAGCGGCGAGATGACCGGCGACACGTAGGCCTGGAAGTAGCGGGTTACAAAGGTGCGCTCCTCGGGCGTAAGCGAATCGATGCGGGCGCGGTGAACGCCCAAGGTGTCGAGCTTGCCCTCGATGCTCTTAAAGATGGACTCCCAACGGGTAAGGAGCCCGGGCATTTCGGCCATGACAGCATCGACCTGTTCGGAGGCGGTCATATTGCTCTTGTTGTCGACAGGTTGCTTTTTGAGCTCTGCCAGATCGGACAGGCCGCCCACGCGCACCATGAGAAACTCGTCGAGGTTAGACTCGAAAATCGACACGAACTTTAGACGCTCGAACAGCGGAACGGTCTCATCGAAGGCTTCGTCAAGCACACGGTTGTCAAAGCGTAGCCAGCTGAGCTCTCGGTTCTGCGTGTACGAGAAGTCGCGAGGCGGTTTGCGCAGCTTTGCGGCGGCTTGCTTTTTTTCGATTTTGCTCGGCATATGCATCTGTCCGTTCAGTCCCCGCAGGGGACGGTAGCCTAACCCTATTCACTATTGTCTCAATTTAGTCGACTTGTGGCACGGACGTATTGTGCGAACGGTATCTTTACCTACTTCTTACGCTGACAAGTCATAGGACTGACGCCCTGCTCGTCTGCAAGCGGTCTATATCCTCACTCAACTGGTACGTAAGTGTGAATAAGAATGATGGATAGCTGAATATCATTGAATGCAGGCGGAAACGTAAACAAACATCATTTATATACATAAAACCGATTTAGCTATGCAATTCTGAATCAAAAGTTTAGAGATGCAATTGCAAATAGTTTTTAGGAAAAAAGAGCGTTTACCTTAGAAAAGTTACTTTAGAACGCCGAAGTACATTATGGGGGAATCTCATGCGATATACCGTTCATCGCACTTTGTTGACCGTTCGGGGGCGAGGTGGAATTGCGGGTGGAATTTGGATATAACTAGAGCTGTCAGCAAGCAGCGTCCGCTATGGAAGGGCGCTGAGAGATTCGGCCGAAAGGCCCGAAAGAAAGGTAGGAGGCCATGACGAAAGGTCTGCACGTGCCTTCCGAGATCGGCAAGCTCAGGAAGGTCTGCCTGCACCGTCCCGGCGACGAGCTCCTCAACCTGCCGCCCGACGAGCTCGAGCGACTCCTGTTCGACGACGTCCCGTTCCTGGAGGTCGCGCAGCAGGAGCACGACACCTTCGCCCAGATCCTGAGGGACCAGGGCGTGGAGGTCCTCTATCTCGAGAACCTCGTCGCCGAGGTGTTCGACCAGGTCCCCGGCGCCCGCGCCGAGTTCACCGACCAGTACATCGCCGAGGCCGGCATCCGCGGCCAGCACATGCCGCAGATCGTCCGCGAGAAGCTGGACTCCATCGAGGACAACCTCGAGTTCGTCAAGAAGACCATGGCCGGCATGACCAAGTCCGAGATCGACATGCCCCTCACGGCGTCCACGACCCTCGACTCCCTGGTCAACTCCGAGTCCGAGTCCGACCTGATCATCGACCCGATGCCCAACCTCTACTTCACCCGCGACCCGTTCGCGGTCATCGGCGAGGGCGTCAACCTCAACCGCATGTACTCGGTCACCCGCAACCGCGAGACCCTGTACGGCAAGTACATCTTCAAGTACCACCCCGACTACAAGGACGTCTCGCTGTACTTCCGCCGCGACTGCCAGTTCCACACCGAGGGCGGCGACGTGCTGAACATCAACGAGAAGACCCTCGCCGTCGGCATCTCCCAGCGCACCCAGGCCGCCGCGATCGACGTCATGGCCCAGAACATCTTCTGGAACTCCGACTCCAAGGTCGAGCGCATCCTGGCCTTCGATATCCCGGTCTCGCGCGCCTTCATGCACCTCGACACGGTCTTCACCCAGATCGACGTCGATAAGTTCACGATCCACCCCGCCATCATGGGCACCCTGCGCGTCTACGAGCTGACCGCCGGCAAGAACCCGGGCGACGTGAACATCCGCCTGATCGAGGACACCCTCGAGCACGTCCTGGAGGACGCCACCGGCGTCGACCAGGTCAAGCTGATCCCCTGCGGCGGCGGCGACCCGATCGCGGCCTCCCGCGAGCAGTGGAACGACGGCTCCAACACCCTGTGCGTCGAGCCCGGCAAGATCTGCGTCTACGCCCGCAACACCGTCACCAACGACGTGCTGTACAAGGAGGGCCTGGACCTTCTCGTCGTGCCCTCCGCCGAGCTCTCCCGCGGCCGCGGCGGCCCGCGCTGCATGAGCATGCCCTTCTGGCGCGAGGACCTCTAAGGTCTTCAAGGACCCGTATAGGTCATAATACATACATCTAGCTGCCATTAGATGTCTCCCATTGGGGCGGTGCGGGTTTTCGCACCGCCCCAATCTTGTATGAGGAACGTCAACACGATTAGATGACTGCTTTTGTAAGGAGCTTGGCCATGGACATCAAGACGATTGGCGTTGAGGAATGGCTCAACGTTTGGGAGAAGAGCGCCACGTGGGACATCGCCCAGTCGACGATCTCGTCGCTCACCATGGGCGAGCTGCGCGCGCTCGATGAACAGGACGGCGCCACGTTCTACGAGCGCCTGGACCGCGAGAAGATGAACTACGGCTGGATCGAGGGCTCGCCGGAGTTTAAGGCCGAGGTTGCCAAGCTGTATCGTCGGGAGGTCAATCCCGATCACATTCTGCAGACCAATGGCTGCACGGGCGCTAACCTCAACGCCATCATGGCTGTGGTCGAGCCCGGCGACCATGTTATCGCCGAGTGGCCCACCTACGCGCCGCTCTACGAGATTCCGCGCACGCTGGGCGCCGAGGTCGAGTATTGGGAGCTTCGCGAGGAACTCGGCTGGAAGCCCGATATCGAGGAACTCAAGCGCTTGGTGCGTCCCAACACCAAGCTTATCTGCATAAACAACGCATCTAACCCCATCGGTACGGTGCTCGATGCCGATATGCTCGGCCAGATTGCCGAGATCGCCCGCTCGGTGGGCGCCTACGTGCTGTGCGACGAGGTATATCTGCCGCTCGAAAACACTGAGTCCTTTATGTCGATGGTCGACGTGTACGAGAGGGCCATTGTCACCAACTCGTTGTCGAAGACCTATTCGACACCTGCGGCCCGCGTGGGCTGGGTCTTGGCCGACAAAGAGGTGTCCAACCGCATCCGTACCTATCGCGATTACACCATGATCTGCGGCGGCGTGTTCAACGATGCTCTGGCGACCTATGTGCTTGAGCACAAGGATAAGATTCTCGAGCGCAATCGCAAGATCGTGTTTGGCAACCGCGATATCGCGCAGGCTTGGATCGATACGCAGCATCGCGTTTCCTGGACGGCCCCGCAGGGCGTGTCCACCTCGTTTATCCAGCTGGATATTCCCGAGGATGACGAGGAGTTCTGCAGGCGCCTGCTGTCCGAGAGGGGAGTGCTGCTGGTCCCCGGTAGCCGTTTTGAGCTTCCCTGCGGCGCACGCCTGGGCTACTGCGCGAGCGAGGACGTTCTGCGCGAGGGCCTGAGGCTTTTGGGCGAGGCACTGGCGGAGTTCGATCGCTAGGATTCCGATGGTCTTCGGGGGCCTTATCCAAATTAGCCGAAGATAATCGAAAACGGACCCGTTTCCCTAGGGGAAGCGGGTCCGTTTTTCTTTACCGAGAAGTCAAGTTGTTACAAATGGGGCCGTAAAGCGAGGCGGTATCCGCTGGGCCTTATACTGAGTTTCCGGTGAACGGTATCAAGCGTCTGGTAAACGGTAATTTATTTATCAGAAATGAATAGGACAAACTTTTTTCTGAATAAAAATGAAAATGGTTGAGACGCGGTGTGAACCGCTAATTCTATTCATAGCTTTATTGGAAATATGCAATTTGAGGATGGTTTAACAAAGTTTAGTTCCATTTGATTTTAGGATTAAAACGCGTTTAAGCACGTAAATACGCTTTATTAAGATGAAGTGTGCCATGCGTGAAGTATATGTGTATGCCGTTCACCCCCTATAAAAAACCGTTCGGGGGCGAGGTGGAAGTATGAGCTGATTTTGGATATAAATATGTCGTCAGCAATAACGCCTCACACGGAGGGGCGCTAACGAATCGGCCCTGACAAGGGCCCGAAAGAAAGGTAGGAGGCCATGACGAAAGGTCTGCACGTGCCTTCCGAGATCGGCAAGCTCAGGAAGGTCTGCCTGCACCGTCCCGGCGACGAGCTCCTCAACCTGCCGCCCGACGAGCTCGAGCGACTCCTGTTCGACGACGTCCCGTTCCTGGAGGTCGCGCAGCAGGAGCACGACACCTTCGCCCAGATCCTGAGGGACCAGGGCGTGGAGGTCCTCTATCTCGAGAACCTCGTCGCCGAGGTGTTCGACCAGGTCCCCGGCGCCCGCGCCGAGTTCACCGACCAGTACATCGCCGAGGCCGGCATCCGCGGCCAGCACATGCCGCAGATCGTCCGCGAGAAGCTGGACTCCATCGAGGACAACCTCGAGTTCGTCAAGAAGACCATGGCCGGCATGACCAAGTCCGAGATCGACATGCCCCTCACGGCGTCCACGACCCTCGACTCCCTGGTCAACTCCGAGTCCGAGTCCGACCTGATCATCGACCCGATGCCCAACCTCTACTTCACCCGCGACCCGTTCGCGGTCATCGGCGAGGGCGTCAACCTCAACCGCATGTACTCGGTCACCCGCAACCGCGAGACCCTGTACGGCAAGTACATCTTCAAGTACCACCCCGACTACAAGGACGTCTCGCTGTACTTCCGCCGCGACTGCCAGTTCCACACCGAGGGCGGCGACGTGCTGAACATCAACGAGAAGACCCTCGCCGTCGGCATCTCCCAGCGCACCCAGGCCGCCGCGATCGACGTCATGGCCCAGAACATCTTCTGGAACTCCGACTCCAAGGTCGAGCGCATCCTGGCCTTCGATATCCCGGTCTCGCGCGCCTTCATGCACCTCGACACGGTCTTCACCCAGATCGACGTCGATAAGTTCACGATCCACCCCGCCATCATGGGCACCCTGCGCGTCTACGAGCTGACCGCCGGCAAGAACCCGGGCGACGTGAACATCCGCCTGATCGAGGACACCCTCGAGCACGTCCTGGAGGACGCCACCGGCGTCGACCAGGTCAAGCTGATCCCCTGCGGCGGCGGCGACCCGATCGCGGCCTCCCGCGAGCAGTGGAACGACGGCTCCAACACCCTGTGCGTCGAGCCCGGCAAGATCTGCGTCTACGCCCGCAACACCGTCACCAACGACGTGCTGTACAAGGAGGGCCTGGACCTTCTCGTCGTGCCCTCCGCCGAGCTCTCCCGCGGCCGCGGCGGCCCGCGCTGCATGAGCATGCCCTTCTGGCGCGAGGACCTCTAAGTCTTTCCGTTTCCGGTGCGGTCCCCCTACAACCGCACCGGCTTCGCCCGTTAAACGGGCACCACTAATACTTACGTAATTCATTTCTTCGAAAGGAATCAAACCATGGGTGTTAACCTTTCCGGCCGTAGCTTCCTCAAGCTTCTCGACCTCACCACCGAGGAGATCGAGTACCTGCTCAAGCTCTCCAAGAACTTCAAGGATATGAAGCGCGCTGGCGTTCCGCACCGCTATCTCGAGGGCAAGAACATCGTTCTGCTCTTCCAGAAGACCTCTACTCGTACCCGCTGCGCCTTCGAGGTCGGCGGCATGGATCTGGGCATGGGCGTCACCTACCTCGATCCGGGTTCGTCGCAGATGGGCAAGAAGGAGTCCATCGAGGACACTGCCCGCGTTCTCGGCCGCATGTATGACGGCATCGAGTTCCGTGGCTTTGCCCAGGACGACGTCGAGGAGCTCGCTGCTAAGTCCGGCGTGCCCGTGTGGAACGGCCTGACCACCGAGTGGCACCCCACCCAGATGCTCGCCGACATCCTGACCGTCCAGGAGAACTTCAACTACGACATCAAGGGCAAGACCCTCGTCTTCATGGGCGACTGCAAGAACAATGTCGCTCGCTCCCTCATGGTCGTCTGCTCCAAGCTCGGCATGAACTTCGTCGGCTGCGGCCCGAAGGACTGCTGGATGGACGAGGAGCTCATCAAGACCTGCGAGCAGATCGCCGCTGAGAACGGCTGCACCGTGAAGTGCACCGAGGACGTGAAGGAAGCCGCCACCGACGCCGACGTCATCTACACCGACGTGTGGGTGTCCATGGGCGAGCCCGACGAGGTGTGGGCGCAGCGCATCAAGCAGCTCGAGCCCTACCGCGTGACCACCGAGATCATGGCCATGGCCAAGTCCACGGCCATATTCCTGCACTGCCTGCCGGCCTTCCACGACACCAACACCACCACCGGCGCCGACATCGCGAAGCGCTTCGGCGTGACGGAGATGGAAGTGGAAGACGACGTGTTCGAGTCGAAGCAGTCGAAGGTCTTCGACGAGGCCGAGAACCGCATGCACACCATCAAGGCCGTCATGTACGCCACCCTGCAGTAGCTTTCGTACCGCTACGGTAGCTGGCACATAGTTCGACACCTCGGGGCCGTGCGGAGTCGGGAGGGGAACCGCACGGCCCCCGTGTTTTGTCAGTCATTCGATTAAGGAGGGATAACCATGGCAGCTGCAGAGAAAGGCAAGAAAAAGAGGGCGCCTCTGTCCTCGTTCACCATCTTGCTCATCATCTTGGTGGTTCTGGCGATTGTCACTGTTATCATGTCTGCGTCGGGCGTCGAGGGCGTCCAGGGCGCGACGCTTTCCCAGGTGCTCACCGCGCCCGTGTTCGGCTTCCAGGACGCCATCGGCGTGTGCCTGTTCGTCATGATCCTGGGCGGCTTTCTGGGCATCGTCACCGAGACCGGCGCCCTTGACGCCGGCATCGCGGCCCTCGTGCACAAGCTGAAGGGCAACGAGCTCGTGCTCATCCCGATTTTGATGGCGATCTTCTCCATCGGCGGCACCACCTACGGCATGTGCGAGGAAACCGTGCCCTTCTACCTGCTGCTCGCCCCCACCCTGGGGGGCGCCGGCCTCGCAACGACAG
>URWQ01000035.1 GCA_900551635.1 uncultured Collinsella sp.
CAGATAATCGACGGCATCCACGTCGAATGCCTCGACCGCATGGTCACTATACGCAGTCACAAACACGATCGCCGGCGGATTTTTGAGCTTATGCAGCGCCTCGGCAAGTTGCAGGCCCGAGGCACCGGGCATCGAGATATCGAGAAACACGACATCCACGCGACTTTCCATAAGCATCTCGATGGCGGAGCGGACGCTCGACGCCTCCGTGATCGTGCCGATCTTGCCCGTTTGCTCGAGCAGGAAGCGAAGCTCCGAGCGAGCCGGCGCCTCATCATCCACAATCATCGCACGCAGCATAGGGATAAAACCTTTCGTCAACTAACTACGCCGGGCATCCGTCGCATGACGTTGAGCCCGTAGCCTTTTATTTTACTCTTGAATGTCGAAGATGCTCTCTGACAAATCAAGATGAAGGAGCACTTTGGTGCCCTTGCCCGGCGCCGATTCGACACGCGTATAGGAGTGCGGCCCATAAAAGCGATGGATGCGCTCCGAAATATTGTGCATGGCCACACCGGCGCCGCCACCCTGGGGAGAGCTGGCGTCGGGACGGGCAGAACGCTCGTCAAACAGTCTGGCGGCGGTACCCTCATCCATGCCCACGCCATTATCGGCCACGGCAATCAAGATTGCATCCTCGCCGTCTTGGTGAACGGTCACGTCGATCCTCAGGGCGTCGTCATCGCCCATACCATGACGTACGGCGTTCTCGACAATCGGCTGGATCACGAACGCCGGCACCAGCGTATCTTCCACGTCCTCGGACACATCGAACGTCGCAAGCACGCGGTCCTCGCCAAAGCGGGCCTTCTCAAAGGTAAGGTAGCGCCTGGTCTGTGCGACCTCGCGCGAGACCGGAATAAGCGATCCCGAGTTGTCGAGCGTGGCACGATAGAACGATGAGAACTCACGAAGCAGTTCGCGGGCCCGCAGCGGGTCGGTGCGCGTAAACGATGCAATGGTGTTCAGCGTGTTGAACAGGAAGTGCGGGTTAATCTGCGCCTGCAGCGCACGCACCTCGGCGCGCGCCGTGAGTTCCTTTTGCACCTCGAGCTCGTGGATGGCGAGCTGCGTGGACAAGATCTCGGCAAAGCCCGAGGCAAGCGCGTACTGGGTACGGTCGACGGCGCGCGGGGTCTTGTAGTAGAACTTGAGCGTGCCGACGGTACGATCGCCCACCTTGATGGGGGCGATAATGCCGGCGGGAACTTGGTTGTGCGAGCCGTCCGAGCCCACGACATCCACCATACGGTTGAACGACTGCACGATGCCATGTTCGATAACGTAGCGTGTGGCAAGCGTGTGGATGGGAGAATCTGGCAGTAGTTTTTCCTCAAACTCTCCCGCGCAGGCAAGCACGTTGCCCTCGTCGGTGATGGCCACCGTCATGGCGCGCGTCTCGGGCAAAATGCGCCGGCACACCAAACGCGCCGACTCCTGCGTCAGACCGCCCTTAATGTCCTCGAGCATGGCCGAGGCCACCGAGAGCGTCTCCTCGGTGTACTGGGAGCGCACCGAATCGGGATTGAGCGTCAAAAAGATAAAGATGCACAGAAAGATGCACAGCAGCGCGCAGGCAATCACCGTGGCGATCGGCTCGATACCGGTCACCAAGGCAAAAATAAAGTACACCAGCACGCAAATGGCGCAGGCAACGGCAATGATACGAAAGATTGATATTGAACTATCGCGCTGGGCGCGGCGGTCGATCATTCGGCCCCCTCCAGGATACTGATCAGTTGTGCGTCACGCCAAAGCCCGTCCATGATCTTGGGCCAAAAGCTCTGGAAACGCAGGTAGCTTGCAGCGTTTTGGCGCGCATAGGCCTTTGCCTCGCCGATACCATGGCGCCAAATGCGCAGGTAGCCCTCATGCTCGCGGGTAAACACGCTGCGGACCATAGCGGTCTTGCGCACGCGGTCGTCGAGCTCGCGCGAAATCCACGGGCCCGGGTAGGGCATGAGTGATGCCGCCGTAACGGGAATGAGCTCCTTTTGATGCGCGGCGAATGTCAACTTGGCCCGCTCGTAGTACCAGCGGTACACGTCCTGCATAAAGCGCGGCGAACGTTTCTCGGACTCGGGCGGCAGATGACGTACGGTCCACTCGTTGTCGAACCACACGTCGTAGCCAAACATGCGCATGTTAAAGAGATAGTCCAGGTCCTCGCCGCGGGTAATAAACGGGTCGAATGCCACACGGGTAAACGCGCGGGCATGCAGGGCCATAAGGCCGCCGCACACGTAATTGGAGCGTGAGATACGGGTACCCGAGAGCGCCTTTTTCATCCAACGGTTGAACTCGATGCGCTTGGTCCACCACCGATGGCAAATGCCCACTTTGTCGGTGGGGGCAAGCGGCGATCCATCGCGGTCGTAGAAATAACCGCTCTTGACCAGAATCGGCAGGCCCTGGCGCGTCTGCTGCCCCAGCGCATACGTCGCACGCTTCATAAAGTCGGCATCGATGACGGTCTCATCGTCGTCGACGAAGATGACGGCATCGTGACCCAGCACGGCGGCACAAGCCAGCCCCATGTTGCGGATGGCACCATAGCCACGAAGGCTCACACACTCGCCTGAGCCCTTGGGTGCAATCTGCGCCACGCGGTCCGCGATGCGCGACGCCTCGATATTGGTAACGACGGTCACGTTGAGCGTAGGGCGCGCGTCAACGATCTCGCGCACGCGCTCTGATACGTCGGCCGTAACGGACGCCGGACAAACCACCAGCAAGATAATGCGCGGGATGTCGCGCGCCTGCTCCAGCGAACCCAGGCAGCGGTCGAGCTCGGGGTTGGCGACGTTGAGCTTTGTCGAATGGTCATAGGTTCCGGGGGCATTTGCACAGGCATCATCGCCCGCCCAATACGTTGGAATCACCACCGTGGCATTCATGCCTTGCCCTCCTTACAACACAAAAACGGGGCGCCGCCAAACACAGGCGGCCCCGCGAACTAGCTGATTCCATCATACCCACTTGGGCTCGGCATTGTTGGATAGACGGAAATGTTTTATGTCCGGAACCCTAAAAGAGCACCGCGGGCAAGCACTATCCGGGCCGCGTTTACTGTGCCGCCTGAGCCATGCGGGACAGACGGACCAGCAGCACAAAGCCAACAACCAGCAGAACGCCAATAGAAAGGACGCCTAGCGACGGGTTGCCGGTCAGCGAGGTGACAACCGACACCAGGAAGGTGCCCATAACGCTTGCGTAACGGCCAAAGATATCGAAGAAGCCGTAGTACTCGTTGGACTTTTCCTTAGGGATAATACGACCGAAGTAGCTGCGGCTCAGCGCCTGCACGCCGCCTTGGAACAGGCCGACCAAAATAGCGAGCACCCAAAACTCAAAGGCAGTCTTTAAGAAAAACGCGGCAAAGAGCACGATGCCCATGTAGGCGGCGACGGCCACCAAGATCATATTGAGCGTGCCCACGCGTCCGGCGAGCTTGCCGTAGATGATGGCGGACGGGAAGGCCACAAACTGCGTAACGAGCAGAGCCAGCACCAGTTGGGTCGAGTCGATGCCCAGAGCCGACCCGTAGCTGGTTGCCATGGAAATGACCGTGTGCACACCGTCGATGTAGAAGAAGAACGCGATCATGTAGACCAGCACGGTCTTGTTGTGGGCGATCTCGCGCATGGTGTGTCCGACCTCGGAGAACACGCCGCCCACGATGTGGCCGATGGTGTCCTCGGGACCGCGCTCGCGACCGTACTTTTGCTTATAGGTGCGAATGAGCGGCAGGGTAAAGATGAGCCACCAGGCACCAGTGATGACAAACGACAGACGCGTTGCCAGCATGGTGGGGACGCCAAGAGCGGGGCCACCCATGATAAGCGCCAGGCAGATGATGAACGGCACGGTGGAACCGATGTAGCCCCAGGCATAGCCCGAGCTGGACACGGCGTCCATGCGCTCGTCGGTGGTAATGTCGGGCAGCATGGCGTCGTAGAACGTCATAGAAGAGTTAAGGCCGATGGTGCACAGCACGTACACGGTCAAAAATGCCATGGCGGACATTGGGATAGCCTGCGCCAGGCAAAGAACCAGGCCCGTGAGGAAGAAGCCCAAGAAGAACTTGATCTTGTTGCCGGCGTAATCGGCAAGCGCGCCCAGAATGGGCATGAGCATGGCAATGACCAGCGAGGCAATCGTCTGTGCGTTGCCCCAAGCGACCACCAGGTCTGCCGAGGAAGCACCGGTATTGATGGCGTTAAAGTAGATGGGCACCACCGAGGTATTGAGCAGCACGAGGGCCGAGTTTCCCACATCGTACATGACCCAGTTACGCTCGAGCTTGGTGTATTTCATGGACAGGGACCCTTCGTATTCGCCCGATATGCAGTTAGTTCATCGTACCCCAATTGCACAGAGGCACCGGTAAGGATTCGGCAAAGGGGCCGAGAGCGGCACCCGCGGCCTTTGCCCGGAACAAACTCCTCGCGCTCCAACGCAGTTGCGGTGGAATAGTTCCTATTCAAGGACTCCAGGAGTCCAAGCAAGAACTATTCCACCGCAACTTATGAGTCAGCTTGTTATTCCTCGCGGTCGAACTCCTCGTCGGCGCCGAGCACGCGGCCGCTGTAGTTGACGTGACCGGTCACGGCCTCCATGTCGCCCGTTTCGATGAATCGGGCGACCGTGCACCCGTAATCGACCAGCGCGCGGTCAAAGACCTCGGGGAAGCTCTCGTTCGAGACCCCATCGGTAAAGGGATTCTTCCACGTCAGATGGCCCAGATTGCCGGTGCGCTCGGGCGGCTCGGTCGTCACACGGTGAGCAAGGCCATCGAGCAGGGAGTAGTCGTGTACCAAGCCCTCGACCAGGGCAATTGCACGCGTCTTGGCCGAGCCCGCCGGTTCAATGGTGCGATAGAGCAGCTGCATGTCGGCAACGGCGGCTCCGTACTCCCCCGCCGGGATATCGATACCGTACACACGCCCGGCGACATAGCTCATCAGCACGCCGGCCACGCGATTGATGCGGTCGGTGGTGACGATCTCGCCCGCCGGCGGATAGTCCTCGGCCGTGGCCCCGTCGCGCTTGAGCTGCAGCATCAACACGTCCAGGTCACTTTCGAGCACCGCATGGACCTGGCTGCCCGAATCCCCCAGCTCGGGATCGGATTCGACAATGCCAAACTGCTGCTCGTAGACAAAGGGGTGAGCATTACGGTCGAGCACGTAGTGCGACAGCAGGCCCAGCGCAAAGGCGCGGCCCAAGTTGGCATCGCGCGGGAGCAGATGGGACACGCCGTCGCGCAGGCACGAGAACTGGCGCGACATACGCGAGCGGTGCATGACCTGCGCCAGCAGCGTGCAGTCGGAAACGCGCGGCGTCAGGATGTGGAAGAAAAACGGGTCGGGACCCTGGTTGCCCAGGATAAAGGCGATGCGTTCCTCGTCGGACGTAATGACGCCCTGCGGAAGACGGTCGATGCTTTCCTCGCCAAACAGATGATGCGTAATAAGCGCGGGCATAATGATCCTTTCGATTCCATTCGATGTCACCCATTATGCCCACCGCACGGTCATGCCAAACCTGCGGTGGTAAACGGTTGCGCACAGACCGCCTACGCAAGCCCCAGGTGCGCCTTAACCTCGGCAGCACGACGACGGGACACGGGCACCGTCGAGGTTACGCGATCGAGCCTGAGCTCCATAAGACCCGTGGAACCGATCTCGACATTGTGCACGTCTTCCAAATTGACCAGATAGCTGCGGTGGACACGGATAAAGCCCTCGGAGGCCAAGCGCCGCTCGAGCGAGGAAATCGACTCGTTGATCAGGTATGTTCCCTCGGCGCAGACGGCGTTGCAAAAATCGGCGCGCGCCTCAAAGTAGCAGACATCCGCCACGGGAATGAACACCTTTTTACCCCCACGATCTACCGTCAGGCGCAAAGGCTGGCGCGGAGCATGGACGACACGGCGAGCGCCCAGGGCAGTCTCGATCTTGTCGAGTGCCTTTGACAGGCGGGCATCCTCGACCGGCTTGACGATGTAATCGACGGCATCGAGGTTATAGGCATCGGCCGCATACTCGGCAAATGCCGTCACAAACACCACGACCGGCGGTGTCTTTAGGTTCTGCAGCGTCTCGGCAAGTTCAATTCCCGAGCGACCGGGCATGGTAATGTCTAAAAACAGCACGTCGGGCTTGTTCGACAGAATCGACTCCACGGCTTCGGTGACATTGCCCGCCTCGGCAATCTGGCCCACACGCGCATCCTTTTCCAACAGATAGCGTAGCTCAGCCCTAATTGGAGGTTCGTCATCAACCACCAAGATGTTCCAGCCTTCGGACATATGCGCTTCCCCTCTTTTTCTCTCAATCCAACCGCGTGCTACACCGTTAGCGGCGCCGGCTCATGCGGCTCGCCGTTCAACTCAACGATGACCTGCGTTCCCACGCCCTCCTGGGACTTCACACGCATGCCAGAATCTTCTCCGTAAAAGAAATGGATGCGCTGAAGCACGTTGAAGAGCGCCAGGCCGCAGCCTCGCTTGACGGAGCCGTCGGCGGTAATGCTTTCGGGCTCCTCTCGGCGATGCTGCTCAAACAGATGCGCACAGACTTCTTCGCTCATACCGATGCCGTCATCTTCGACGATGATCTCCAAGCCGTCATCGGTCTCAAAAGCCCTAACACGAATAGAAAGCGGCTCAGTCTCGCGCTGCGCATGCTTGATACAGTTTTCGAGCAGCGGCTGCAAGATAAACGGCGGTACCAGGCTGTCGCGCACCTCAAAGTCGATGTCGACCGAAACGCGCAGACGGCCGTCGCCATACCGGGCCTGCATAAGATTGATATAACGAGTGCCCTGTTCCACCTCGTGTTCGAGCGTGGTGAGCGTATCGGAGTCAGAAAGCGTCTGACGATAATAGTTGGAGAAGTCGATCAGCAGCGATCGCGCCTTGTCGGGCTCGGTTCGAACGAGCGACACGATCGTGCTAATGGTATTGAACAGAAAATGCGGGTCGACCTGCGACTGCAGGGCACGCAGCTCCACGCGGGCCGTAAGCTCGTCCTGGCGCTCGAGCTCAAAGCTCGCGAGCTGCGTGGAAATGAGATCGGCGAAACCCGAGGCAAGCGCCGTCTGGCGCATATCGATGCTGCTCAGGCGCGGGTAATACAGCTCGAGTGTGCCCACGCAATGCCCGCGCACGGTAAGCGGCGCGACAATGCCGGCGCGCAGGCGGGGAAAATAACCGCCCGTCTCACTGGAGGCGTCACGCGAAAAAACGCTCTGCTCGCCCGTCTCAATCACGTTGAGCGTGGTCTTGAGCACTACCGGGGTTCCGGCAGGGCACTTTGCCGAGTCCTCGCCCCAGCTTGCCAGCACCTGCTTGCCGTCGGTAAAGCAGATGGCAGAAGCGATGGTCTCGGACAGGATGATTTTAGAGGCACCCAGGGCCGCTTCGGGCGTAAGACCGCGCGACGTATAGGCGAATATTTTTGATGCGATGGCGAGCGTACGGTCGGTTGCGCTCGATGTGAGGTCGTCGGGGACCACAAAGACATACGAGAAGAAGAAGCACAGCATGACCAGGCCGGCAATGACGACAACGCCTGGAACGGGATTGGGGTTATCGGTTAAATCCCAGATAAGCAGCAAGATAAGCGCCGGAACGACGACACCAAGTAGGATGGCCTGAACCACATGCTGGGCCGTACGAAAGACCTTAGTAGAGTTGTAACTCTTGCCCAGAATCAGCCTATTGAGATCCACCGTCATCCCCTTCTTACTGACGCACCCCATAGCAATAAAGAGGGCCGCAAGCGACCCTCTCCATTGCATTATGCAATCAAAAACTGTGTTTTACATCCAGCCATCGACAAACGGTATCTTAGGCGCTGTATTTGTTGGCCTCGCCAAAGGTGCCAGCCTCGACGATCCAGCCGTCCTTCATGATGACGTCCATGTTGTCGGTGTTGAGCACGTGGATGTCGGCGGCGACGTCGCCGTTGACGACCAGCAGGTCGGCGCACTTACCGGCCTCGATGGAACCGGTCTCGTCCTCGATGTGGCACATCTTGGCACCGTTGAGGGTGGCGCAGGTGATGGTCTCGACCGGGGTGAAACCGATCTTGTCGACGAACTCGTACATCTCCTCGATGGAGCAGGTGCCGTACGGGGTGACGAAGGAGAAGGAGTCGGAGCCGATCGTCATGACGACGCCGCGCTTCTTGGCCTCGCGCAGGCAGTCGTAGTTGCGCTGCAGCTCCTTCTCGACCAGGGTGCCCTCGTACTTGTCGTGCAGCTCGGGGACGTAGACGGGCGGATAGGTGGCGTACCAGGTGGGCAGGAAGGCGATCGTCGGGGTAAAGAAGGTGCCCTGCTCGGCCATGAGGTCCATGGTGCGCTCATCAATATCGAAGCCGTGAATCAGCTGCTCGCAGCCAAAGCGGACGGAATCATAGGCGGCGACGTGGTTGTTGTAGCAGTGGCTCCACACGGGGATACCGACCATCTTGGCCTCTTCGACCACGGCCTGGATCTCCTCGGAGCAGTAGTGCTGGTCGCGGCCGGAGTCCCAGCGCCAGATGCCGCCGCCGGTAGCCCAGATCTTGATGGCATCGGGGTTCTCGCGCAGGCGACGACGGACGGCCTTGCGCAGATCCCAAGGACCGTCGACCTGGTCGCCCCAGGGGTGGGATTCCTTGTTGAGTTCCTGGGTGCAGTGGTGGGAGTCACCGTGACCGGCAACGCGGCAGAAGCCCAGACCGGTGGCCAGAACGCGCGGGCCCTTGAAGACGCCCTTGTCGATGCAGTCGCGAATCTGAATACCGAAGCGGCCGATCTCGCAGACGGTGGTGAGGCCGTGGGTGAGGCAGTCGTAGGCCTGCTTGACGGCGACGGCCTGCTTCTCGAGGAGCGGCTGCATGACCCAATCGGTGTCATCGTCGGTCAGATTGCCCGAGAAGTGCAGGTGGGTGTCGATCAGGCCGGGAAGGACGGTCTTGCCGGCGGCGTCGATAACCTCAACACCCTCGGGAAGGTCCTGCATAGCACCGGCGTACTCGATCTTGCCGTTGTCGTCGACGAGAACGAGGGAGTTCTCGACCGGCTCGGCACCGGTGCCGTCGATGAGCTTACCGCCAACGATTGCATACTTAGTGGACATGGTTCCTCCTTATGGATCCATATAGTGGGCGAGGCCGTGTTGGGTTAAGGCCTCACAAAGCTACCCAAGTGGCGCCGGGTTCGGTGCGCGGAAGAGAGGGTCCCGCGCACCTGATCCGCCCCGGCTAGGCGTTACTTTTTGCGGGAATTGGTGAAAGCCATGAGGGCCAGGCCAATAGCCAACCAGCCGATCACGATGCTCCACTCCACCATGTTGAGGGAGGCGGGAGAGAACGGAATCACGAGCAGGCCGATGATGATGGCGCAGGCAGCGATAGCGAGGCCGATGCCAAACTTACCGCCGGGCACCTCGTAGGGACGAGGCAGGTCGGGCTCGGTGAAGCGCATGCGCAGGCAAGCGAGGGCGACCATGCCGCAGGAGAAGATGAAGGCGAGAGCCGACACGTTGGTCAGAGGGATGAGCATGTTCTTGCCCAGGAACGGACCGACGACGGTGATGACGCCCAGAACGACGCAGGCGAGCTTGGGAGCGCCGGACTTGGGGTCGACCTCGGCGAACTGCTCGGGCAGCTGGCCCTTGCGGCCCATGGCGAGCATGATGCGGCTCGTGGCGCCGTCGAAGGAGTTCATCGGGCCCCTGGGTCCAAGCGTGGCGATGACGAGCATGGCCAGGTACAGAAGCATGTTGATGCCCTTGAGGCAGGCGAGCGCGGGAACCGGGCTCTTAACGAACTCATGCCAGTCGAGGATGGTGCCGAACGAGTAGATACAGACCATGTAGAAGCCGCCGGCGGCCAGCAGAGCCAGGGAGATGATCTTGCCGAACTTGTTCCAGTTGAGGCCCTCGGCTGCTTCCTCAGCCTGCTGAGGAATGGTGTCGAAGCCGGCGTAGAAGAACGGGGTCAGAACCAGGACCGACACGATGCCGGCGAACAGGCTGGTGCTCTC
>URWQ01000036.1 GCA_900551635.1 uncultured Collinsella sp.
GCTCTATATCGTCAATCGAGCGTATCACCTTGGGGAAGGGCGCGTGCTCAAGACATATCGGTACGTTTCGCACCGCACTTGACGAGCGTATCACCTTGGGGAAGGGCGCGTGCTCAAGACCCAAAACGCGGCGGGGGCTTATTAAAGCAGAGCGTATCACCTTGGGGAAGGGCGCGTGCTCAAGACAACTATAGAATGATGGATATATACCACCGCAGCGTATCACCTTGGGGAAGGGCGCGTGCTCAAGACTTACGGCACGCGCACGCCGTAGCCACGGGGAGCGTATCACCTTGGGGAAGGGCGCGTGCTCAAGACTCAGGTGGAACAACAGAAGAGTATTGCACTAGCGTATCACCTTGGGGAAGGGCGCGTGCTCAAGACTTGCCGTTCTTTCGACCCATGATCCAGAGCAGCGTATCGCCTTGGGGAAGGCCGCGTGCTCAAGACCAATGAATGGCACTCTGCTAGGGCACTTACAGCGTATCACCTTGGGGAAGGGCGCGTGCTCAAGACTGCGCGATGCAGCTTGCAATTATGCCCGTTAACGTATCGCCATGGGGAGCGTATATGGCATAGAGGCGAAGGTTCTCAACCGATTGCATTTATGGGTCTATGCGTTATAAAGGGCAACAAGGAATAAGCAAAAGCCCCACACGATTAAGCAAGAAATGTGCGGGGCAAGCAGCTGCTTTACTTGATGGGTGATTCTCGAACAACAAAGGGTGACATATCGTTGCTTAGTTTTCCAACGGTAGGACAACTTATTTTAATTCGTGTAAGCCTGTCTACAAAGGACCAGTTGGCGTTATCGATGTTGTAGCCACTAAACCGCCCCACAAAATCGCCGATTTGCACCAGATCGCCCAGATATATCTCCAGCGGCGGTTTCTTCATGGCACTTTCGGGCACGGGTTTCCAGGCTTTTCGGCCAGTATGCGCCTTCGCAATTCTGGGCACATACGTCCCATCCTTAAGTGCAGGAATATCCGCCTTGTAGACCGGGTCTGCGTACCAAGCGCCCTGCCCCTTCTTGGCCTCCGGGTCATGCCAGAGCCTCAGGCACAACATCTCGCTCACCTTGATGACCGACTTCTCGTCTGCCGACACAACGGCGTTGCCCATGACGATGTCCTTATCGGAGCTTGCCTTGCGAGCGATGTCTTTGCCCTGTGCATTAACGCCGGCATAGCGATAGACCGTCTGTTCGAACAACTCGCCCCTTCCCTTACGCGGAACAAAGCGTGTGGGTACGACGAAATCGTGCGCCGCGCGTACTTCGTTCGCAAAGGTTTCCCAGGGCATAACACTTTCGAGAGCCTTCATGATGGCATCGCGGCGTTGGGTCTCGTTCATACCTCTGGTTATGCTCCAGTGTGTCTCTTGGTTGATTCGAGCGGTTTTAATCACGAGGCTTCGACTACATGCTGCAATCACACAAGCATCGGTGGCATGGTGACGATCGTCCGAGCGGTCTTTTTCGCCATTCGAACCAAAGTTAAGCCCCCACCTGCGACGCAGCCATGCGGTCGCTCTGCCAGTGGTGGGAACAACATGTGCCTTTGCGCCATCATCGGGGAACAGCAGACAGTCGGCGAGGTAAGCGCATACTTCTCGCGACATATAGGCGGTGTCGGTGAAGCTGCGTGCTAAGAATTCGCCTTCCTTGGTATCAAGGTCTTTTTCCAGCAGGAAGTTCTTTTTGCGACGGCTGAGTTTCTGGTTTTCCTGAACGCGACGTTCAAAAGCATCCCATGAAGGCGCACCGTCGTGGGACATCCATTCGTAAGGTGTCTGTTCGCGTTTATCCTGATTGCTTTTGGCGAGGACCAGGACTTTGTTGTTGCGTGAGTTTTCTCCCGTGCGAGAGAACGGCAGGATGTGGTCAATCTGCGTGTAGGTGTCGTCGCTAATTAGGCGATCGACTTCGATTTTAGCGCCCGTGTAAAGGTCGAAGCATTCCTGCTCTTCCCACAGGCGGTACTTCTCTATCTGTTTGCCCGTGACCTCATCTGCCGTGCAGCCACGCAGCTCAGCGATTTGCCCGGCAATGCGCTCGCGATTTTTCTCGTTCTTCTTATTGGCCTTGGCAATCTCGTCTTTTGCGCGCTGAGGCAACCTGAGCTCTCGATCAAGCTCAACGTGGATTTCGTTTGGCACGCCCCACTTGCGGCAGATGGCGTTGACCACTTTTCGCATTTGCGACATGGCGCGAATGACGACGGGATTGTTATTTGTTCGACCGGTACGTTCGATCCAGGTCTCATAGGGCATCAGGCGATCGGAGCGCTCGAGCTGGGCGCCAGCGATGCGAAGTCCCAGCAGGCCACAGTCATTTTCGGCCTGCGTAAGGTTGAGGACCTCGGGCTCCTCGAGGCAATCGAGCAGCATGTCGAGTGCTTTTTTGGAACGGTTGCCATAGCCGTTAAGAGCTTTGGATGAATAGGGAAGCCTACAGAGCGCCTCGATCTCCGCTTCCGAAAGCGGTAGCCCCTGAAGCTGCTCTTGGAGTACGGGGAGGGCTGAAGAGTATGCCACCGCCTCCATAACGGCATCGGCGAGATTGCGGTCATCGCGCAAACGCTGCAGGAGAATGGGGTTGGTTGCATTGAGGGTATTGCGGAGCACGCGCCATCCCTTGGGCTTGTACACCTCGCGCGTTTTTTCGTCGGCAGCTGGAACTCCCTTAAAGTAATCGCCGGAACTAAGGTCGAGCGCTTTTCTGAGGGCGCCGAATTTAACAGCACAATCTTTGTTGCCTCGAATTGGCTCGCACGAGAACAGGATTGCAATGCACTCATCGCGCTCCGTTGCGGTCAAGGCGCGAGAGGTCCCGTTTTCGTGGATGATGGTGATGTTGCCGAGTGCGCCATAGGCTGAAACGAGTTCGCTCGTAAGCGTGCAGCGTGCGGCTCGTTTTTCTGTTGGAAAGTATGAGCAGTGGCCAACGATGTCGTACGTGCGGCGGTCGAAGTCTTTGCGCGAACGCTCCCAATCGCAAACCTCGATATACGCGGCCTCAAATTCCGGCGAAGCGTATTTGGAGCCAAAGGAGCGTTGAGCATCAAATAGGATATGAGTTTCTTCGATAAGCTGGGCGTGCGTTACACACTTGTCGTAATTGCCGCCACGATTGCGACTTTGAGGCTGCTGAGCGAGCCATTCGCCAACGGTACGGCACGAGGTCTCCGCAATTGCTTCCTTGTTGGCCGCAAGGGCGGATAGAACCTTGCCGCCTTCGCTTGATTTATCCTGATTGCCTTCTCCGTGGGGGATGTATCCACGGCGCTTGCAGAGGGAGTATAGGACTAGCGCCCACTCGCGATCGTTGAGCAGGCGGTCAAGCCCATCAACGCGAAGCTTGAGCGGCTGCTTGTCGCCTTTTGTGGTGTGGAAGTACTCTTTGGTGGCGTCTTGGGGGATGAGGCCATAAGCCTTGAGGATTTGGAGACAGTGCTTCAAGCGCGCCTGGGTACGGTCAATGTTTCGACGAGTAGAGCGGAAGCCCCTGCGAATAACCGCAAGACTTTGGCCCGTTTTAGGATGAGTTGGAGAGTCAAATAATCTGACGCCCAAATCCAGGATTTCATGATTGGCTGTGTCGATAAGTGCGAATCCGCAGCTTGCAATTCCTGGATCCATGCCAAGCACAAGATGCCTGGGAAGTCCGAGCTTCCCAATTTCGCGATTGATGGTGATCTCCATGGAGCACCCCTCTCTAATAAGAACTCTAGAGAACAGTACCATCGCGTGGGGACATGGGCCGAGCTTGTTAGCCGAGCGGTCATTTTGTTAGGCAAATGGAAATGATTTATACAGCCTTACATATCGGTTACCGGATGATGCCGTTTGTTGAAATTGAATCCCGACTGAATCCCGCCCTGAGATTGAATGGCGGGACAGTTACGATACTCGGCTTGCTTGCAGGTTTGTAGAGCTCCTTGCATTCCTTCTTAAAGTCGAACGCCATGTTGGCCGCCTTTCTGCGTATTGGCCTGCTTAGATAGTGGAATCATATCATAAAAACGAACAGCTGTTCGAATGATTCGGCTGACAGATAGAGATGCGTGCGTTGTGTTTGGCGGTCGGCCTGACCCCGTCGATGATTTCTCTGCCTCCCCGGCGCCTCATCTATGGCTGTCGTTTCCCCATATAAAACCTGCCAAAATGAACCTGTCCCTTTTTGGTCGGCGTGAAATGGGTAATACTAAAGAGTTATCCGACCAGATGGGAACCGATCGATGGCCTATATCGAATTCAAAGACGTCATCAAAGCATACGGCGAGGGCGATGCCCGCATCCATGCGCTCGACGGCGCGAGCTTTACCGTTGAGCGCGGTGAGCTCGCCATTATCCTGGGCGCTTCGGGCGCCGGCAAGACTACGGCGCTCAACATTCTAGGCGGCATGGATACGGTAACCTCCGGCTCCGTGACAGTGGACGGGCGCGACGTGAGCTCTGCCAACGAGGCGCAGCTTGTGGAGTACCGCCGCGCCGACGTCGGCTTTGTCTTTCAGTTCTACAATCTGGTTCCCAACCTGACGGCGCTCGAAAACGTTGAGCTTGCAGCTCAGATCTGCCCCGATTCGCTCGATGCCGAACAGACGCTTCGCCAGGTTGGCCTGGGCGAGCGCCTCGCCAACTTCCCCGCGCAGCTTTCGGGCGGCGAGCAGCAGCGCGTGTCCATTGCCCGCGCACTGGCCAAGAACCCCAAGCTTCTTTTATGCGACGAGCCCACGGGCGCGCTCGACTATAAAACCGGCAAGCAGATCTTGCAGCTGCTGCAGGATACCTGCCGCAAGCAGGGCATTACGGTCATCATCATCACGCACAACTCCGCGCTCGCGCCCATGGCCGATCGCCTGATCCGCTTTAAGAGTGGTCGCGTGAAGAGCGAGACGGTCCAGCAAAATCCCGTGCCTATCGAGACGATCGAGTGGTAGCGCCCATGGACCAGGACCGCCAAAACAGCCAAAACCACGATACGGAGCGCGCGGGTCGCGACCGGGAGTTTGCGACCTACCGCACCGCTCAGAGCTCAAACGATATGGTGCCGACGGTTTTTCGCCGTGGCATCTACCGTACAATCCGCGGCAGTCTTAAGCGCTTCTTGTCTATCGTGGTCATCACCGCGCTTGGCGTGAGCGTGATGTGCGGTCTTAAGGCAGGCTGCGAAGATTTGCGCGATTCGGTCGACGCCTATTTTGACCAGCAGAATGTCTATGACATTAACGTGCAGTCGACCTATGGCCTTACGCGCGACGATCTTGCGGCTATCCAAGAGGTCGACGGCGTCGAGACGGCCGAGGGTATCTACACCGAGACCGCCTACACCGCCGTGGGCACAACACGCGAGCGCGTGATCGTGCAAAGTCTTTCCAAGGAGAATATCGATCAACCGGTGCTGGTGAGCGGTGATTTGCCCGAGAGCGCCGATGAGGTCGCGGTGACTTCGAAGTTCCTGAAGGCTTCGGGCAAAAAGCTCGGCGATACGGTGAGTTTTGCCGCCAATGACGCGAGCTCGTCGAACCAAAGTGCCAAGGACCAGTTTGCCGCGGGCGATTACACCATTACGGCCGAGGTCCTCGATCCCACCGACGTGAGCTCCGACTCGACAGTCAACGCCTTTCGCGCTGCTTCGGCTGCGGACTATAAGTTCTATGTGAACGAGGACGCCGCGACATCTTCTTCCTACTCCTCGGTCCACGTGATCGTCGAGGGAGCCAAGAGCCTCAGCTCCTATTCGGACGCCTATACGACAAAGATCAACGAGGTCAAGGGCAATATCGAGAAGATCCGCGAGGAGCGTGAGAAGGCACGTGCTCAGGAGTTGACGGTTGACACGCCGGCAAGCTTAGATGCGGCCGAACGCCAGGCGAATATGCTCTTTGGGATTGAACAGGGCAACATCGACCGTATGGCCGAGGGCAGCGAGGAGCGCGTCCAAGCTCAGGCCGAGTTGGACCAGCGCCGCGCCGCCGCCAACCAACAATTCGCCGATGCCCGCGCCGAGCTTTCCGATCTAGGCGAATGTACGTGGTACATCCAGGACCGCGGCAATATCGCAAGCTACTCGAGCGTGGAAAGCGATAGCTCGTCAATTGAGGCCATCGCCACGGTGTTCCCGTTTATCTTCTTTATCGTCGCCGTGCTCATCAGCCTTACCACCGCTACGCGCATGGTCGAGGAGGAGCGCACGCTTATTGGCCTGTACAAGGCGCTCGGCTATTCACGTGGGCGTATTCTGTCCAAATACGTGGACTACTCGCTGTGGGCGTGTCTGATCGGCGGCGTGCTCGGCAACATCATCGGATTTGTGGGCCTGCCGCTGTTCCTGTTTACGGTGTTCGACGACATGTACTCGCTGCCCCAGATGCTGCTTTCGTACGACATCGTGTCGTCGCTCGTGTCGGTGGCGCTGTTTGCCGTGGGCGTGGTGGGCGCTACGATTATCGCCTGCCGCCACGAGATGTCCGAGACCCCAGCCTCGCTTATGCGTCCCAAGGCCCCGCGTGCCGGCTCGCGCATCTTGCTTGAGCGCATCGGCTTTATCTGGCGTCGCATGGGCTTTTTGAACAAGGTGGCGGCGCGTAACCTGTTCCGCTACAAAAAGCGCGCCTTTATGACCATCTTTGGCATCGCGGGCTGCACAGCGCTTGTAATTTGCGGCATGGGCATTCGTGATACGTCGGTCGCGCTGTCGCCCAAGCAGTACGGCCACGTCACGCGCTACGATCTGCTGGCGGTCGCCAATCCCGACGATTTTTCGCAGACGTGCGCGGCATTGGATGGGCACAGCGCGGCCAATGATTCCAACGTGACCGTGACTTCGACGCTGCCGATTATGACCGACAACGTTACCTTTACATTCGGCGGAAAGAGCGAGACCGTGCAGCTGATCGTGGTGCCCGATGACCGCACGGGTGACTTGGGCGATTACGTGCGTCTGGAGGATGAGTTCAATGAACCGCTGCCTTTGCGTGACGGAGACGTGTATCTGAGCAAGAGTTCACAGCTGGTGCTGGGGATTCAGCCGGGCGATACGGCTCACGTCCAGGATTCGTCGCTCAATGTTGCCAAGGTCAAAGTCAGCGACATTTCGCTTAACTATCTGGGCAACACGCTTTACATGACGCAGGGCACCTATGAGCGTGCGTTCGGTCGAAGCGCACGTCTTAACGGCGTCTTTGTGCTGCTTAAGGGCTCGTCGGCCGACCAGATTGCGTTTAGCAAGAATCTTAAGAGTGACGGTTGGCTTACGATTTCGAGTACGGCCGAGCATTGGGAAAACTATGAGGCGAACTTTACGATTATCAATTCGGTCGTGGTGCTCGTGACCTTCATGGCGGCGTGCCTATCGTTTGTGGTGGTGTTTACGCTGTCCAACACGAATATCTCCGAGCGCGAGCGCGAGCTGGCGACCATTAAGGTGTTGGGCTTCCGTCGCGGTGAGGTGCACCATTACGTCAACAAGGAGACGTTGATCCTCACGGCGATTGGCGCTGCGCTGGGCGTGCCGCTGGGCGGCTTGCTGGCCGAGAGTTTTACGTACATTTTGCAGATGCCGTCGCTGTACTTTGACGTCGAAGTCGAGCCGCTGAGCTACGTGCTTGCCGTGGTGCTTTCCTTTGGCTTTACGTTTATCGTCAACCTCGCTACCAATCGTACCCTCAACAAGATCGACATGGTCGGCGCCCTCAAGAGTGCCGAGTAACCTGCCAAAAAGGGACAGGTTTATTTTGGCAGGTTTTATCTGGGCAAACGCCGGACAACCATTAGGTGGCCCGGCGTTTGCCCCGTTTTGCTGGGGATGTCTGTCGTTCAGTGCTCTTACTGGCCAATCCAGTGTTGCGCATAGCTCTTAATGTCCTCGGTAAAACCGTCAAGGTCGTCAAGGGTGATCACGCTGTCGATAAGCAAATTGGCTATCTCGCGGTGCATTGTGCTGCGGCGAATGTCGTTTGCAATTACGCCTGAGGACAGCTTGTCTCTATTGAGGTGCTCTTCTAGTGCCCAAAATCTACTGGACGCTTCGCTGTCGCCGTTCAGCATCTCAACGTACTGGCCGATGAGCTTTTCCATATAACGTTCTTGCCATTGAGGAAGCATTTTCTTAAACAGCTTCCAGTCGCTTTCGGCTACGTCGCGCATATGTCCTCCGCTCGTCAAACGGGCTTTCCATTTGCCTTTCATTCTATTTGGTTTTCGCTCGCAGGCGTGGATGAGAGGCTCTCTTTAGCCTTCGAGATTGGGCTTGAATGGGTCGTATGCCACAAAACGGGCCTATCTACTACGTTTAATTGGATACTCTCAATCATGCCAGGAAAACGAAAAATAAAACCGCAGGTAAAAGGCCTGTCGATTTTCAAAAAAGCAGGTATGGTCGGCTCTCTCGAGTTAAACGTAGTAAATAGACCCTTTTCTTGGCGCGTGGTCAGCTCAATGCTAATCTCCGTGCCGGAACTGGCCCAGTTGTTTGTAAGTTGCGGTGATATAGGGACTGTTTGGCGCTTTGGAGCCTCAAAACAGTCCCTATATCACCGCAACTTGGAAGGGGCGGGCGGTGTCGGATGAGTGGCGCTGGCTGGTTGGGGCGGTTTAGGCCTGTTTGCGGCACTTCCATTGTTTGCGACACCAGCGCATGAGCGCCTTTACGATGGGAATCGTGATGAGGATGATCCATGCAGGATGGGGCTGTCCCAAACAGAGCCACATGTAGAGGAACCAAGCGATGGCGGCTGCTGGATAGACGCATTCAGTGAGCTTTGACAAATGGCGTCGATCGATAAAGTCACCAATCGCGTAGTAGACGGGAACCAAAAAGACGAGGAAAAGCCCCATGCCCCATGTGCCGTAGACAATGCCGAGCACCAGATAGGCGAGAGTGACAAGTGCGGGGAAGGGGAATTTGTTCCATGCACGTCCGACCTTGGTGTGGAAATGCTTGCCATGATGGTCGAGCTTGTCGTGTGCCTCCTTCCAGCTGGAAAACGTCTCGCCGTCGATGGTGACGGTGCCGTCGCCATTGGTACGCACGCTATGTCCATCGTCCTCAAGCGTATCGATATGCACGCCGCCCGGCCCCACATGCACCTCTTCGCCCTTGCGCTCGTTGGTCACATGGATGCCGCTCCAACCAACATGGACTTCCTCGCCTTTATTGGGATCAATGACGTGGATACCGCGCGCGAGGGAAATATCGACAAGTGGTTTGTCACCGCAATCGGCGTGCTCGGCAGAATCCTCAGCCTCGTCAGCCACATCCGCCGTCTCGGTGTCGGCGCTACCGTCCTCCGGGCCGTCGGCATCGTTGGCCGCCTCCCCATATAGCAGCTTGTCCAACGACACGCCATACAGCGCGGCGAGCGCAATGAGGTTATCGGTATCGGGTGAGGACTCGCTGCGCTCCCATTTACTAACAGCCTGGCGGCTTACGCCCAGCTGGGCAGCAAGCGCCTCCTGAGAAAGCCCGGCAGCTTTACGGCGATCGACGAGGCGCTGTGCCATCGCAAGATCCATGGTGGTTCCTTTCGTTTGATGGTCGAATCGAATGAGCCGAGTATGCCGAGAACAACCGGTAGCGACCACCATTTCTAGTTAGAATCTGCTCAAACCCTACCGCAACTACCGGTAGCAACCCCTAACGACCAGCCATTTTAGGACAAATGTCAATGCAAGTAGCAGCCAAGAGCTCCCACTCAGTAAATTGCGGTGGAATAGTTCCTAAATTCAGCCATTTGCGGGCTAAGCAGGAACTATTTCACCGCAACTGAATTTCAGGTCAGGCACCCGCAGCAAGAAGGCGAATAGCCTCGGCCTCCCTAGTTACCGCAGGAGGCCCCAGGGCTTACCTCCCAAATCTTTCCGCAGGACGGAAGGACCCCGCCGCGCGAAGCGCACG
>URWQ01000037.1 GCA_900551635.1 uncultured Collinsella sp.
TAGACCTTGCCGCCGGGCAGCTGGCCGCCCTCGCCGGGCTTCGCGCCCTGTGCCATCTTGATCTGGATCTCACTGGCGGAGACGAGGTACTTGCTCGTCACGCCGAAGCGGGCAGACGCCACCTGCTTGATGGCGGAGTTCTTGGAGTCACCGTTGGCCAGCGGGGTCTCGCGACGCGGATCCTCGCCGCCCTCGCCCGAGTTGGAACGGCCGTGCAGGCGGTTCATGGCGATGGCCATGCACTCGTGTGCCTCTTTGCTGATGGAACCGTACGACATGGCGCCGGTGTTAAAGCGGCGGACGATGTTGAGCGCGGGCTCCACCTCGTCGAGCGAAACCGGCGTGCGGCCGCTGGCATTAAAGTCAAGCAAGTCGCGCAGGCGCACGGCACGGCCCGTGCGGTGCAGGCGAGCGCTGTACTCTTTAAAGGTGTCGTAGCTGTCCTCGCGGCAGGCGGTCTGCAGCAGATAGACGGTCTGCGGATCGATAAGGTGATCCTCGCCGCCGAGCGGGCGCCACTTGGTCAGACCCAACGTGGACAGCTGATCGGGAGCCGGGCTCTTAAGGATAGCGAGCGCGGCGTCGTAGCGCTCATTCTGCTCGCGCTCGACATCCTCGACGCCCATACCGCCCACACGGCTCACCGTACCGGCGAAGTACGCGTTGACGAACTCCGGCGTAAAGCCCACGGCCTCGAAGATCTGCGCCGAATGGTAGCTCTGCACCGTGGAGATGCCCATCTTGGACATGATGGAGACGATGCCCGCCGTCGCGGCCTTGTTGTAGTTGGCGATGCCCTGCTCGGCCGTCACATCCAAATCGCCGCGTGCCGCCAGATCGCGGATGCACGCATGTGCGTTGTACGGATAGATACCGCTCGCGGAGTAGCCCACCAGCGCCGCAAAGTCATGCGGGGACACGGCGTCGCCGCACTCCACCACGATATCGGCAAAGGTACGCACGCCAGCGCGGATCAGGTGGTTGTGCACGCAGCCCACGGCAAGCAGCGACGGCACGGGCACCTCGCCCGCAACGGCACGATCGCTCAACACCACAATGTTCACGCCGTCGCGGACCGCAGCCTCAACGTCCTCTGCAAGCTGCTTGAGCGCGGCCTGCAGCGCGCCCTCACCGGCATCGCGGCGGTACACGGCACGGAAGCGACGGGTCTTAAAGCCCACGCGGTCGATGGCACAGATACGCTCGAACTCCTCCTCGTTGAGCAACGGGCGCTCCAAGCGCACCAGCTGACATGCCGTGCGGGAGTCCTCGAGCAGGTTGCCGTGGTTGCCCAGGTAGAGCGTGGTCGAGGTGACCATATGCTCGCGCAGGGCGTCGATCGGCGGGTTCGTGACCTGAGCGAACAGCTGATAGAAGTAGTCGAAGAACGAGCGCGTCTTCTTGGACAGGCAGGCCAGCGGCGCATCGATACCCATCGAGGCGAGCGGCGCCTTGCCCTGCTGGGCCATGGGACGCACGACTTCGTCAACATCATCCCAGTGATACCCGAGCTTGGCCATGCGCACGGCGGCGGGCACCTCGGCATCCTCGGCGGGCGCGGGCGCGGCGGGCTTGTCGAGTGCGTCGACGGTCAGCGTCTCCTCGGCGATCCAGTCGCGATAGGGCTTTTCCTTGGCGTAACGGGCGCGCAGCTCGTCGTTGTAGATGACGCGGCCGCGGGCAAAATCGACCTCGAGCATCTGGCCCGGTCCCAGGCAGCCGCTCGTCAGGATGTTCTCGGGGCTCACCTCGATGGTGCCCACCTCGCTTGCCAGCATAAAGCGACCGTCGCGCGTCACATAGTAGCGGGCGGGACGCAAGCCGTTACGGTCGAGGGCGGCACCCAGCGTGCGACCGTCGGTAAAGGCGATAGCGGCAGGACCGTCCCACGGCTCCATGAGCATGGACTGGTAGGCGTCGTAGGCGCGGCGCTCCTCGCTCAGGCTGTCGTTGTGGTCCCACGGCTCGGGCAGCAGCATGGATGCGGCGCGCGTGAGCGGACGGCCGTTCATGACCAAAAACTCGAGCACGTTGTCCAGAATCGCGGAGTCGGAACCCTCGCGGTTGATGATGGGCATCACGCGCTCAAGATCGTGCTGCAACACGGGGCTGTACAGGTTGGGTTCGCGAGCGCGAATCCAGTTGACGTTGCCCTTGAGGGTGTTGATCTCGCCGTTGTGGATGATAAAGCGGTTGGGGTGCGCACGCTCCCAGCTGGGCGTGGTGTTGGTGGAGTAGCGCGAGTGAACGAGCGCCACGGCCGTTTTGACGGCGGCGTCGTTGAGGTCGATGAAGAAGCGGCGCATCTGCGTGGCGACCAGCATACCCTTGTACACGATGGTGCGCGAGCTCATGGAGCACACATAGAAGATCTTGTCGCGCAGGGCAAACTCGGCGTCGGCCTTCTTTTCGATGGTGCGGCGGCACACGTACAGGCGGCGCTCGAAGGCGTCGCCGGCGGGCGTGTCGTCCGGACGGCCCAGGAAAGCCTGCAAGATGGTGGGCATGCAGGCGCGGGCTGTCTCGCCCAGGTCGTGCGGGTCGACCGGCACCTCGCGCCAAAAGAGCAGCGGCACGCCGGCCTCGGCGCAGCCCTCCTCAAACACGCGACGGGCATCCTCTACGCCTTTGTCGTCCTGCGGGAAGAACAGCATGGCCACGCCATAGTCGCCCTCTGCCGGCAGAATCTGGCCGCACTTTTGGGCCTCTTTACGGAAAAAGTGATGCGGAACCTGGAACAGGATGCCGGCGCCGTCGCCGGTGTTCTTCTCGAGTCCCGTGCCGCCGCGGTGCTCCAAGTTGACCAGAATGGACAGTGCGTCGTCCAGGATCTGGTGATGGAGCTCGCCGTTGATATCGGCAAGCGCGCCGATGCCACACGCATCGTGATCGAATTCGGGGCGATAAAGGCCCTGCTGCTGAGCGGAATCTGCCTGCATCGCGATCCTCCCCTAGCTATTAGACAGTCAGTTGACTAGGCATACTAGGTGCATCGCCGGCCCGTTGTGTTTCCCGCCCGTTTCGAAACAATCGCGTAACGCACGCCCTACGAGTGGGCGCCGCCGACCTCAAGAGCGACAACAAGGACCCCAGGCTCGGCCCGTAAGCTCACCGCTTCAAACATCTCAATCTGTAACAGGAAGACCCAATTTTGGCGCCTAGATGTTACAGATTGAGATTTTCTGCAGGACGGTTTTGGTTTGTCTCGATCTGTAACACGAAGGGCCGGTTTTGGCGGTCAGCTGTTACAGATCGAGATTTTCCATAGGACCATTTCTTCCTGTCTCGATCTGTAACACCTAGGCCCAATTTCCATCTCCAGTTGTTACAGATCAAGACATTTCGGCAATCCCCTTTCACCATCCTATTCAAATACGGCAATTCTGTTAGTCTTGGTTAACTTTTTAGCATAAAACGGGTATCCTTTGCGGCGTCAAACAAACGGCACGCAGGAGCTCACCATGCTCAACCATCTCAAACAACACTTTGGCTCGCACCGCACCGGAGGCCACGGAGGTCTGGATATCGCCCGGCATATCGGCCCCGGGCTGCTCGTGACCGTCGGCTTTATCGATCCGGGCAACTGGGCCTCCAACATGGCCGCCGGCTCGCAGTTTGGCTACGCGCTGCTGTGGATCGTCACGCTGTCCACGATCATGCTCATCGTGCTGCAGCACAACGCGGCGCACTTGGGCATCGCCACGGGCACCTGTCTTGCCGAGGCCACGACACGCTACCTCCCTCGCATCGTGGGACGCGCGGTACTCGCCAGCGCCTATCTCGCGACCATCGCCACCGCCATGGCCGAAGTCCTGGGCGGCGCGATTGCCCTTCAAATGCTCTTTGGGCTGCCCGTGCGCGCGGGCTGCGTCATCGTGGCGGCAGTATCGATGGCGATGCTCATGACGAGCTCCTACAAGCGCGCCGAGCGATGGATCATCGCCTTCGTAGGCGTGGTAGGACTCTCGTTTTTGGCTGAGCTTACGCTGGTCAAGGTCGACTGGCCGCAGGCCGCCGCAAGCTGGATCACACCCAGTATGCCCACCGGCTCGGCCGCGATTATCGTAAGTGTCCTAGGCGCGGTTGTTATGCCTCACAACCTCTTCCTGCACTCCGAGGTCATCCAATCCATGCACTTCGAAGGCCAAGGCAAGCAGGTTATCGAGGAACGTCTGCGCTACGAGCTCTTCGACACGCTCTTTTCGATGGGCGTGGGCTGGGCGATCAACTCGGCCATGGTCATCCTGGCCGCAACGACCTTCTTTGCGCACGGCATTGTCGTAGACGACCTCGCCGTCGCAGCGGACACGCTCTCCCCCATTCTGGGCCCGGCAAGCTCGACCATCTTTGCGGTGGCACTGCTGTTTGCGGGCATATCGAGTAGTGTGACGGCGGGCATGGCGGCGGGCACCATCACCGCGGGCATGTTCGACGAGGAATACGACATCCACGACCGGCACTCATCGATTGGAGTGGCGGTCTGTTTCGTCGGCGCAGTGGCGGCGTGCCTGATCGTCCCGAATCCTTTTGAGGGTCTCATCTGGAGTCAGGCGCTGCTGTCGCTTCAGTTGCCGATTACGGTCTTTGTGCTCATACGACTCACCAGTTCGCCCCGCGTTATGGGCAAATACGCCAACTCGCGCCCGCTCAACGCGCTGCTCGTAGGGATCGGCGTCATCGTGACGATTCTCGACATCGTGCTGCTAACGGGGATGTAATTGGGATGGCGTGACTGTCCAGATATAACGTCTCAATCTGCAACACGTGAGACCGTTTTAAACCGTCAGATAAATCAAAAGGGTCCCGGCCGAGAATTCGACCGGGACCCTTGGACAGAGCTATGTGTTGTTGCAAGTCGTGTGTCTACGAGCTACTCCTCGACAAGCTCAAACTCATCGGGGCCGACGCCGCAGACCGGGCACACGTAGTCCTCGGGCAGCTCGGGCGTGTCGACCTCAACCTCGTAACCGCAAACGGTGCACACAAACTTATACGTCTTCTCCTCAGCCATGATGTTCTCCTCTCGAACGTGACTGCTGGTGTACTTACTTATTAGTATATATTCTTAATAATATAATGCAAGTATTTTTAGAACATTTCTAGCCTTGATACGACGAGGCTTTGGGCGGCGTCTTGCCCTTTAGCACCTTGTGATAGTAGTCGTACGTCAGCGGCGTCTCGTCGCTCAGGCGCTCGGCATCCTCGACCTCGCCAATAAACAGCAGATGCGTGCCCACATCCACAGTGTCGATCAAACGGCAGCTAAACAGGGCCGCCGCGTGCTCAGGCACATAGGGCATGCCCAGAGCCGTCTCGCGGGTATCGTATTTGGCAAACTTGTCATAATCGCTGCTGGTGCGGAACCCAAAGTTACCGATGTAGAGCATGTCGGCGGTCTGATCGATCACGGTCAGCGCGAACGCTTTGGCCGATGCGATGACGCCCGAGGTGACATTGTCCTTGTTCACGGCAACCGAAATACGCGGCGGCATGGACGTCACCTGCACCGCAGTGTTGATGACGCAGCCGGCGCGCAACCCGTCTGCCGCAGCGCTCACCACGTACAGACCGCTCGGCATGGTAAAGAACGCAGTTTTGTCCATAACGATCACTCCCCTAGCTCGAGTTGGAACCTCATGAATGTATGTACCCACAAAAAAGGCGGCACCCATAACGGACGTCGCCTTTGAGACATATGTGTCAGAACAGTAAGAAAGATGAGACGCCCGCAGTTGCGGTGAAATAGGGACTGAATAGCCCCTCAAATAGGCAAAACAGTCCGTATTCCACCGCAACTTATACAGAGTGCCTAGCGGTTGCGTTCCTTAAGGGCGCGGTCGATCTCGCGTTGGACATCACGCTTGGCCATGTCCTCGCGCTTGTCGTAGAGCTTCTTGCCGCGACCCAGACCCAGCAGCAGCTTTACGCGGCCGTCGGTATTAAAGTAGAGTTCCAACGGAACCAGCGCATAACCACGGTTGCGAAGTTTGCCGTCAAGAAAGTCGATCTCCTTGCGGTGCAGCAGCAGACGACGCCGACGGTCGGGATCGCGATTCCACACGCCACCATGGCTATAAGGGTGGATATGCAGGCCGACGAGCCAGCACTCCCCGCCGCGGATCAGCGCGAAGGTATCGGTGATCTGGCAGGCGCGCTCGCGAATCGACTTAACCTCGGTGCCACTCAGTTCAATACCGCACTCAAATGTCTCATCGATAAAGTACTCGTGATGTGCCGAGCGATTCTTGGAAATGAGTTTGCGCTCGCGCTTACTGGGCATCGCCGGCCTCCTTGGCGCCGTCGGCGTTTGAGCCCGCAGTCTCGCGCTTTGCCTTGCGCTCGGCATTGAGCTCGGCATCGCTCTCGCGCACCAGTTTGATAATCGCCGCGCAGGCCTCCTCGCCCACCAAGTCGCGAGCACGTACCGTCAGGCGCGTCGCCTCCTGCTTGTCGCCGTCGCTTGCAGCATCGGTCGCGCACATAATCAGGCAGATGGCAATCTCGGCCGAAGGCGAGGTCGGCACGCCTTGCAGGGCCAATTCACCCATCACGTGGTCGTCGCTCTCATCAGCGGCATCCGGATAGGTGGTATGGATCTTGTTGAGCAGGCGCGTCGTATGCGCATCGTTGGGCGCCAGGCGCAGCGCCAGACGCGCGCAGCCCACGGCAGCCGAAACGTTCTCGGTCTCGGGCTCCAAGAAGTACTGACCTAGATTGGCGTAAGCGCGGGCGGCGCACTTGCCATCGCTTGCACGCTCCAGCACCGAGAACGAGAGCGATGCCCATTCCTGCTTGTCCTCGAGTGCACGGAACAGCTCGGCCAAATCCAAGCGATAGTTGCAGTTCATGGGGTCCCAACGCACAGCCTGCATCAGGGCATTACGAGCGCTTACATAATCCTGCTGGCGAATGTAGGCAAACGCCATGTCAGAGTACAGGCGGTCAAACGGCACCTCGACCTGCATGAGCTCGCGCGGATCCTTCTCCACGCGGCGATAGGCCAAGCGCTCAAACTTGCTATCGAAGCTAAAGTATTGACGCTTCTCCTCCGTCTTGCACTCAGCATCAATATACTCCTCGGCGAGCTCCACCAGACGCTCCAGCAGCGGCGTCGCCGTAGCCAGGTCGCCCTGCGCCAGATAGTTCTCGGCATACGTGATGTCTTGCAAGCTGATGGGCAGATCCATGGCTACTCCTCGATCTGAGCGAAACACGGCAGGCGCCGTATATACGGTCAATACACAAAACCCGGGTCTCTTACGAGGCCCGGGCGTTCAATTTTGGTAGCCCGTACCAGATTCGAACTGGTGATCTCCGCCTTGAGAGGGCGGCGTCCTAAACCGCTAGACGAACGGGCCATATGTAGCAAATGCAATGGCTGGGATGGAGGGAGTCGAACCCCCATTGACGGAACCAGAATCCGCTGTCCTGCCATTAGACGACATCCCAATGACTGCATCGCTGCGCTCGGCTGTGCCTTTGCGCAAGAAAGAAATATACGGGAAGTCTCGCCGTGACGCAAGCCCCAATTTTGACTTTTTTGAAATTCAGTCAAATTGGCCTAATTTAGTCCAACCCGTGAAGGACCTGTGAAGCCAACCGCTGTACACGAAGGGCAAAACGCCGTGAGCGGTAGCCGTCAACCGTTGGCAGATTCTACCGTGAAAACGATAGCACCAGGCAACACAATCGAAGTATCAATGATCGCGTAGATATCGAGGCACCATGGACGAAGAGCTTGATTACCTATGGGAGACCCTGGGCCTCGAGATCACTGCCGACCTTTGGCCCGAACGGGACAAAATTCACCCCACGTTACGCCCCGCCATTACTGTGGTGCAGGCAAAATACCGCCGTGCATCCTTTTTGATCATGCGGATGTCATGGCACGCGGGACTCCCCGACCTTAAGCGAATCCAGGCAAGCCTCGTCGAGTTGTCCGGTATGCCGACCGTCATATCCGAGGCGCACCTGGAGCAGCGCCAGCGCGAGCGACTGCAACAGCAGCGGATTCCCTTTATCTGCCCCGGCGTTCAGGCATATCTGCCCTTTATGGACGAGGAGTACTGGAGCGGCAAGCCCAACAAACACGTAAAGGTCTACGATCCGCACGAATGGGCACAGCTGGCGGACTGACTGGGGCAGGCCCGCCGGCGGAAAGTGCGTCCCAGATTTCAAGCTCAAACTGGCCCCTACTTTCCCGTCGAGCCCTCAACCGGAAACCGTGTCCCGCAATCGAAGCTCAGAATGGGACGTGCTTTCCGCAACCGGCCACTTTGGGAAAGTGCATCCCATTCTGGAAGCGAATTCCGGGTCGCACTTTCCGCAGCCGCTACAGCAACGCCTCGGCCCAAGCCGATTCCCTAAAGCCGGGAATCACAAAGTCGTCGCCCACCAGCAGCGGACGCTTGACCAGCATGCCGTCGGTCGCCAGCAGCTCGTAGCACTCCCGATCCGTCATGCCCGCGTCCAGACGCGCCTTCAGGCCCAGCTCTCGATATTTCATGCCCGACGAATTAAAGAAGCGCCGCACCGGCAGCCCCGAACGAGCAATCCAGGTCGCAAGCTCATCGGCCGTGGGGTTGTCCAAAACGATATCGCGGTCGATATACTCTACCCCATGTTCGTCCAGCCATGCCTTGGCCTTCTTACAGGTCGAGCACTTGGGATATTCAACAAACAGTACGGTCATGGGAATCCTCCGAATATAGATCGGCCAACGCAGGCACACGCCACACGAGGCGCCTTCGTATGATGGGCCAATTGTAGCCCGCGGGTCACACGTTAAACGAACCGTACCCCGAATCCGCGCTTGATAAACGGTAGCAGTTCCATTGCTTCGGGCGTGATATGGCCCGCAACGTTCATGCGCTCGTCACCGGGAAGATCGACCCGCGCAATCTCAAGCTCGCCTTCGTAGCGCCCATATCCGCTATTGCTCACAGCGATCGACCCCGCCTTTCGCGGCAGGCCGGCTCCGGTATCCGTCGGCACGGAATCCGGCTTAAGCGTCGTACGTGACTCCTGAGACCTAAAGATGAGGACACTCGAGTCGGGCCGGTCGTGATGAATCTGCCCGCGCACATAGGCATAACCGGGCTCAAGCTCGCATTGCAGGTCCACGTATCCGGCGGAAACTTGAGCAAACTGCGCCCAGCCCGCATCGGAAAGATCGGGGTCGCCGACCAACACAATGTCGCAATCGGCGCCATGTGCAAGCTCAAGCATATTGAGAGCAACCTTTGACGCGCGACCGCGCTGCGCCTCGACCGTCGGCAGTCCCTCGAATACCGGCCCGCGAACGTTAGCATCACCCGGCACAAAAGCCATGATTTCGAATCCAAGCGCCGCAAGACGAAGATTCACCCGAGCAATGTCCTCCAGAGCTAAACCGGTATAAGGCTTGGGGTAAAAATTGTGGCAGGCGGCAAAACGAGTCACATCGGCACCGGCCTCACGCCACGATGCGATTTCATCAGAACTCACCGTCGATGCATTGACCACAATGCGAAATACACCGGACAGCTCCGCGACCCGTTGGGCGCTAAAGCCATAGTCCAAACGAAGGTATTCCAACCCCAGATCGCGCAGGTCCTCGATGCGCTCAAGCCCAAGCAAATCGCACGTGCGAGGCCCCACATCGGCAATGAGCGCAATGCCACGGGCGGAAAGCAGCGACAGCACATGACGGACCTTATCGGCATACGCCGCTCCCCCATCCTCGGGAATATGCAGCGAGGTGAACGCGTAGCGCGCACCCGCCGCGGCACCACGCTCAATCGTCCGCTCAATATCCTGCAAAGGGCTGGAAAGATAAATCGAAATACCCGTTTTCACGCTTCAACGCTCCTTTAAAAAAGGCCGGCGGAGCAGCT
>URWQ01000038.1 GCA_900551635.1 uncultured Collinsella sp.
CCGTTGCCGCGCCCCGCAGTGCCCGCTTCCCCCGAGAACAATTATCAGTGCAGGTAGACAGCTTGTCGATTTTCGAAAAAGCCGGCTATGGTTGACCTCTGCGGCTTAAACGTAGTAGATAGGCCCTATTCGTGGCACAGCACTACTGCACCCCAAATTGGTACCTCGAGCCCTCGTGAGTTGCCAACAAGCTGTTCGCCCAGCGCTTTATCCGCGCGGCATTTGGAAAATAGCACCACCGTAAAACCCGCGAGTAGCGCTTACTTTGCTATATCTTGCTATACTTTGCTATATCTTGCTATATCTTGAGCAAAGGTGGCTCACATGCAAACAAACCCTTTTAAGCCCACAGCAGGTAAAACACCTCCCACGATTATCGGCCGCGAAGATGTACTTGAAGAATTCAGTGAAGGCCTCACCAACGGGCCTGGTGCCCCTGGGCGCCTAATGCGCATAGCCGGCGTCCGTGGAACGGGCAAGACGGTCCTCCTTGACGAGTGCTCACGTTTGGCGCAAAGCCGTGGCTGGACGGTCATAAAAGAGGTCGCAACCGAGGGACTTTGCCAGCGCATTCTCGAACAGCTGCAGCCCAAATTCCAGGCCAAACACGCCAGATTTGAGCCCACCGTAGCTGGCATATCCATCGGCAGCATAGATATTGAGCGAATCGGCCCATCGCTACGCGACGCCATGAGACAGACAATATCCAAGAATGAAAATGGCCTGCTCATCACTCTCGACGAGGTTCAAGACGCAGAGCTCGATGAGGTCCGAACGCTCTCCATTGCGATTCAGCAGGTTATCGGCGAAGACCTTGATATCGCCTTTGTTTTTGCGGGGCTGCCTTCGATGATTGAAAGCATCATCAACGGAAAGACACTTACGTTTTTGCGCCGTGCCCTCCCCTTTGACCTGAAGGCTGTGGCTGTAACCGAAGTGTCGTACTCCCTCGAGGAAACCATTGAAGCGTCTGGCATGGAGTTGCAGCCAGGTATTGCCGGCCAACTTGCCGAGGCAACGCAAGGTTATCCTTTCATGATCCAACTCGTTGGATACTACGCATGGCAGTTGGCAAGACGCGCACATACACCGATTATTGGAGAAGAAGAAGCCGAGCGCGGCATTGCAACGGCACGCGAACGCTTCTGTGCCATGGTGATTGAGCCCGCGCTACAGCGCATTCCGCCCACGTGCATCGCTTATCTGCTGAGCATGGCATCTTTGGGGCAGACGAGCTCGACCAGCATGGTTGCCGACGCCCTAAACAAAACGCCTCAACAGGTGAGTTCCGTCCGCAGCCGCCTGTTAAGAGAATCGATTATCGAGGCTCCCTCGTACGGCAAGGTCTCATTTGCCATCCCCTACATGCGCGACTACCTCTACGAGCACAAAGCCGAACTGGAAGTTGAACTGTAGAAACGGCAACTGCCCTGCAAGACGAAAACCGTTTTCGTACGGATTTAAAGCAGACGTAAACGATTTTCGTCTTGATTTGCGTACGGAATTAAGACGTAAATTGCGCTTTCGTACGCTTATTACCAGACGCAAATTGTTTTCGTCCGGCCATGCGTCCCCAATCTAGACGAAAAGAGCCCCGAGCTCGTATTGAACTGCATCCCAATTCTTGGACGGGCGCCGATGCCCTGATCTCTACCATGTCGAGGTGCGAGATCAAATCCTTGGCGCGCTCGCCGGAGTGGTATGCCTTGTTCGGCGCCACCTTCCTGTAGAGCTTCTTGAGCTTCGTCTTCCCCTTGTTGCCCGGCGGCATCTCCGTCTCAGGTGGCAGCCCTAGGAAGGACAGGACGCCGGGCAGGTCGCACAGCATCACGTCCTCGATGTCGGCCTTGGCCGCCAGGTCGACGACTCTCTGCGCTGTCGGCGAGATGTTCGGGGTGCTGCTACCGCCCGCTGGTTCGGAAGCTGGCGGGCAGTAGCGGGCAGTAGCGGCAGTAGCGGTGTGGCTCGATAGGCCCGAATATCCGTAAGGAAGGTGCTCGCTCTCATATGTGCTGATATGCCTCGCCTCGCGAACCTTGGGATGCTTCCTGAGGTAATCCCTCAATTCGAGCCACTCTTTATGCTCATAACGCTTCGAAATCGTTTCCCCGTCGACAGTTTCCTTCACATAATGGTATGTTCGAACGCCTTCGAACTTGCCGAACCCGTTCTCGACGCTGAAGTTTCTGAACCAGCGCGAAAACCCATTCAGGTCCATGAAGTTGACTTGGGGATGCCTGTCTTTCGTTCGTTCGAATGAGTGGACGAGCGGAGTGCCTTTGACTTGTTCCAGGCCGAAGGCTTCCATTTCGCGGGCCTGCTCCTTTTTCCAGAATTCGAGATACGACGTCAGCGTCTCGCTTATCGAGATCCTCCGCACGCTTTTCTTGCTTTTGGGCGAGCGAACGCTTCGATCGGCCGCGAACTGCTGCTCAATGAGGATGCTTCTGTTCTCGACGGAGACATCGGACCACGTCATCCCGAGGGCTTCTGCCCTTCTCATGTCGGTGTCGAGCATGAGCATCACGCATGTGATGTGCGCGTCCGGTTCTCGATTGAGTAGGATGTCGAGTAGGCGAGCGGCGTGATGGTTCCTTCGCGGTTGTCGTGGAACTTTTTTGCGTACGAGCCGACGGTGTCCCTCGATTTTTGGACGTAGGTGCCGCTGTTGAGTTCTGCCTTGTAGGCTTCGAGTGCGGTGTCGACCTCTCGGCTTTTGGTGGTATGTATGGTCTGCCACGGCGAATAGCGGTATTTGCCCGTGACCGGATCCTTGCCGAGGCTGTGACGGTAGCGCCACGTGTATTTGTCGCGGCGTTGCTTCGTTCCTTTGCCTATGACGAGAGGTCGGTCGTTCATCGTGTTCCTTGCCTGAAGTGCCTGAGAATCGCGCTCGGTTGCGCGGAATGGCGCAAAGGGCTGGGGCGGGTGGGCATTACCCTTGGTGGTGGGCCCTGCGTGGGGTCACACCCCAAGGGTAATGCTCCGCCTGACCGCTTTCAAGCTCGTTGTGGGTCGAATTTGGGTCGAATTATTCCGCGTACTTTTCTTTCGTAAATCTATGAAAACATCAAATGACCTGGAGTTATATTGACTTCAATTTGGGTCGAAATGTCTGAATGAAACAACGTCGTAGCGACCTCATAACCCGAAGGTCGGTGGTTCAAATCCGCCCCCCGCGACCATGAAACTTCAGGTCGGAAGCATAAAAGCTCCCGACCTTTTTCTTTGTCTAGGGGTTTCGGCATCTCTCGTTCTTTGGGTACCTCGAGGCGGGCAATCAGATAGATGCTTACGAGTATCATAGGGTCTTTTTACGTCGCGGTCGTGTCTCGTACTGGTGCGCCGCTCTTTGTGGGACGTGTCACTTTGCCATAGGTTGTCCGGCGGCGGGGCGCAGGTCGTTCCCCGTGGCGTCGCTCCTTTCGACGCTACGCTGCCTGGCTACTCGTTCCACTGGTGCTTTTTCATGTCGACGCAGCCGTTGTCTCGGAAGGCGACTCCTTCCTCCGTCAGTAGTGCTCGCTGGTCGGGGAAGTTTGGCGCGAGGCGTCCCGCGTGGTTGACGACGCGGTGGCAGGGATAATCGCCGTAGCGATCCGCCTCGCTCAGCACCGCTCCGACCAGGCGAGAGTTTTTCTCCCTGCCGATGAGGCGCGCTATCTGACCGTACGAGGCGACGCATCCCGCCGGAATCTCTGCCACGACGAAGAGAATCTCATAAACCAAATCTTCGTCCAGGACTTTTCCCATCGTATCGCTCCCGTGTTCGCTTTTGCCTTCGGGGGCGCGGCGCCGATCACCCGTGCTGCGATTTTCGCAGCTCCCCTTACCGAAGCATCGAGGGAAAGCGCGTGCGTGTCAAGGTTGTCTGGTCCAGTTGCTGGCTCGATGCCTCGAGATGTTCGCCTCAAGTGCGACCTGCCCCTATTGGAAAAGGATGCCGAAGATGTATTTGGTGATGGCGGAGCGGCGGATGACCCCCACGAGTTTGCCCTCGTCATCAACCACAGGAAGCTTCTTGAACTTCTTCTTCGCCAGCAGCGCGGCGACGCGGGCGATGCTCTGCTCGGGACGGGCACACACTACCTGGCGCGTCGCGAAATCCATGACGCAGCGATCCTTCAGGTCTTCGATGCGCTGCTCAAGGCTCTGATCGTCGAAGTACAGCATGGACGCGTCGCCGCCCGTGAAGATGGTGTGAGCGCGATGCTGCGCGATGGCTCCCATGACATCGCCGTCGGAGATGAACCCGACCACCTGGTTGCGTTCATCGATTACGGGCATGCTGCTCACCTCGTTTTCGGCGAGCATGCGCACCACGTCGGAAATCGTGCAATCCTGCGTGCAGGTGAACGGCTCTTCAATCATGATGCTCGAAACGGGCGTCCCCTCGAGCTCGAGCGGGATGCGCTCGGACAGAATCTCGGACATCGCTTATGCCTCCTTCGTTTTCGGTGCGGTTTTCTTGGTGCGCACGCTGAATATGGCGCAGATAAGGGAAACGAGGCCGATTGCCGCGCACACCTTGTAAGCGACGCCCGCGCCCACGGCGGTGGCTACTTGGATGCTCGCATCGACGCCGGCCGACGCGGTGACGCTTGTCATGACCGTGATGATGAGCGCCGTGCACAAACCGCCGGCGACCTGGCGGCCGGTGTTCGCGATGGCGTTGCCGTGGGCGATCATGTCATTTTTCAAGGCATTGACACCCCATGTGTTCACCGGCATGTTCGCGAGCGACTGGCCGGCGGACTGCAGCATGCAGAACAGCGCAACCACCAAGATGGGCGTGTTTACCGTCGAAAGCGAGAGCAGGAACAGGGCGCCGGTCATGAGGGCCAGGCCGACGATCGAGATGGCACGCGGACCGAACTTGTCGAACACCACGCCGGAGATAGGGCTGATGATGATGCCCACCGCCGCGGCGGGAAGCATGGCCATGCCGGTTTCGAAGGCCGAAGCGCCAAGCGAGGTTTGCAGCAGCAACGGCAACAGCGTGTTGGTGACCAGGCATGCGGCGTTGATGAGCGTGACGATGATGGCGGCCACGCGGAACTCGCGCGTCTTGAGCGTGCCCAGTTGAAGCAGCGGGTCCTCGATTTTGCCCTGGCGTACGACGAACAGCACCAAGCACACGACCCCCACGACGATCGACCCGAGCACCACGGGGTTGCCCCAACCCATCGACGAGGCGCTCGAGAACCCGTAGAGAAGTCCGCCGAAGGCGATGGTGGAGAGGACGACCGAGGGCAGGTCGAGCTTGGGGTTCTTCAGCTCGCCCACGTTTTTCAGCATGAACACGCCCAGCACCAGCACGAGAATTGCGAGGGGGACGATGGCGCCGATCATGGTGCGCCAGCCGTACGTGTCGATCACCGCGCCGCCTACGACGGGGCCGACCGCGGGACCCGCCGACATGACGATGCCCGCCATGCCCATAGCCGTTCCTCGTTTCTCGACGGGGAACACCAGCATGGGAACCACCGAGACAAGCGGCATGAGCACGCCTGAGCCCGCCGCTTGCAACACGCGACCGATGATGAGGAACAGGAAATCAGGGGCTGCGGCGCACAGCAGCGTGCCCAGCGCGAACACCAGCGTCGCCCCGAAGAATAGCGCGCGGGTGCTGAACTTGTCGATAAGGAACGCCGAAACGGGGACCATGATGCCGCTCACCAGCGGGTATATGGACATGATCCACTGGGCAGTCGAGGCATCGATGGCGAAATCGGACATGATGACCGGCAGCGCAGGCGACATCACCGTTTGGTTCAGTAGCGCCAAGAAGGCACCCAGGACGACGACCGCGACGATGCGGATCTGGGTACCGGTAATGCGCCCATTGGCGGGCGCGACCGTACAATTATCAGACATAAGCTTCCTTCGTATCTATTCGATTCTTCGCCGAAGGCGCGCCGGCCCACGGGCGAAATAACATGCACGTGCTATGCGTGCATCAGATACGACAGGAAGAAAGCGGCTGCTCAGAGCGCACTTGGGGAACAACGGGAGAGGCCCCGTATACCAAGGGCCGCCGAATTGCGATATATGCTTTGGTCAAATCCTTCATAGCGGGGAGGTATTCTAGCAGCCGTCTTCGCCCCTTTCAAGGGATGTAACCCAGACGTTGATTTTCTTCACCGAGGCGCCATCGTTGACGGGTGGCGTGCTTCTCTATCGCCACACCGCGGGGCGAGGGAACGCCGCGGCGAGCTTGTACATCGGCTATGTGTGCAGCTGCGAGCGTGTCGCCGGCGCGCGCTGGGCGCCAGTCCGATCCGGCCGACTCTTGCCGACGGTCGGTCGCCGTCCTCCTCCATCTCCGCCTGCTCTGTTTTTGCTCGGCTCCCTTGTCGTATCATGGACGGACGAGAATTGAGCGAAGGCGGTACGTATGAACATCCAGATATTCGGCACGAAGAAAAGCTTCGATACTAAGAAGGCGCAGCGCTATTTCAAGGAACGTCGTGTGAAGTTCCAGTTCATCGACTTGAAGGAAAAGGGGATGAGCAAAGGCGAGCTCGAAAGCGTGGCGCGCGCCGTCGGCGGGATCGACGCTGTGATCGATCCAAAGGCGAAAGATGCCGACACGGTTGCGCTCGTACAGTATCTTGCTGCCGACCAGAAGTTCGAAAAGGTGCTCGATAACCAGCAGATTCTTCGTGAGCCCATCGTTCGCAGCGGCCGCCAGGCAACCGTTGGCTACGAGCCTGACGTGTGGAAGGGCTGGGAATAAAGCGGCTGGGAATAAAGTGAAGCGCCCACGCCCGTGGTTTTATCCACGGACGCGGGCGCTTGCGTAAGACGTCTCTTGTCGTTTGAGTGGAGCGCCCCGGCGGCGCTGAACAACGCGCCCCGGTGACGTGGCTCGAGGCTCTTTGTGCCGCGCATCTATGAGAGGAGATATTTGATGCGCATGGGCGCTACTCCATGTAGCCACCCTGAATGGCGGAAACTGCATGCTCGGTAAAGAACTCGAGCGTGCCGGAGGTATAGCGATTAGCCTTGGGCTTCCAAGCGGCTCAGCGCTCGGCCTGGACGGCGTCGACCTCGGCCGGCTCCATCTCCTTGCCGGCGATGCCCACGATGGACAGCGAGCGCTCGGGGATATTGATCTGGATCAGGTCGCCTTCCTCGATCAGGGCAATCGGGCCGCCCACGGCAGCCTCGGGCGAAACGCCTCCGATAGCCGGGCCCTTGGAGGCGCCGGAGAAGCGGCCATCGGTGATCAGGGCAATGCTCGCACCCAGCTCGGGATCGCTGGCGATAGCCTCAGTGGTGTAGAACATCTCGGGCATTCCGGAACCCTTGGGGCCCTCATAGCGAATGATGACAGCATCGCCGGGTTTGACCTCGTGCGTCAGGACGGCGCGGATGGCGTCCTCCTCGCAGTCGAACGGACGGGCCTTGAGCGTAGCCTGGAACATCTCACGCGGAACGACGGTGTGCTTGACGACCGCGCCCTCGGGAGCAAGATTGCCGTGGAGGATGGCGATGGAACCGTCGGTGCCGAAGGCCTGGTCAAACGGGCGAATGATGTCCTCGCGCTTGAGGTTCCACTTCTCCAGGTAACGGCCGCACTTCTCGTAATAGCCGTTATTCTTGAGGTCCTCGAGGTTCTCGCCGAGAGTCTTGCCGGTGACAGTCATAACGTCGAGGTGGAGCATCGACTTGATCTCCTCCATGATGCGCGGCACACCGCCCGCATAATAGAAGAACTGCGCCGGCCACTCGCCTGCGGGACGAACGTTGAGCAGGTAGTGGGCGCCACGGTGCAGACGATCGAAGTCGTCGGCGGACATCTCGATGCCAAACTCACGGGCGATTGCGGGGATGTGCAGCAGGGAGTTGGTGGAACCAGAGATGGCACCATGGACCATGATGAGGTTCTCGAAGGATTCCTTGGTCACGATGTCACGCGGACACAGGTTGTGCTCGGAGAGCCACACGGACTGGCGGCCGGCCTCGCGCGCAAACTCACGCAGGTCGGAGCTGGTAGCGGGCAGCAGGGCCGTGCCGGGGAGCATAAGGCCCAGGGCCTCGGCGGTAACCTGCATGGTCGACGCGGTGCCCATAAACGAGCAGGCGCCGCAGCTGGGGCATGCGTTGTGCTTGGCAAACTCAAGCTCCTCGCGGGAGATCTCGCCGCGCTCGTAGCGGGCAGAAATCGCGCCGAGCTGCTCCAGGGTCAACAGATCGGGACCGGCATCCATGACACCGCCGGTAACGACGATGGAGGGGATGTTGATGCGGCCCATGGCCATAAGGTTCGCAGGCAGGCCCTTATCGCAGCTGGCAACAAAGACGCCGGCGTCGAACGGGGTGGCCTTGGCATGAATCTCGATCATGTTGGCGATCATGTCGCGGCTGGGCAGCGAGTAGTTAATGCCGTCGTGGCCCTGGGCCTCGCCGTCGCAGATATCGGTGCAGAAGTAACGGGCACCGTGACCGCCAGCCTCGTCAACGCCAGCACGGACCTCCTCGACCAGCTCAAACAGGCCGGCAGAACCCGGGTGCGAGTCGCCGAACGTCGACTCGATAATGACCTGCGGCTTGTCCAGATCCTCGATGGACCAGCCAGAGCCCAGACGCAGCGGGTCCATCTCGGGGCTGATGGTGCGGAACTTGCCGGAACGCGGCTGCAGCTTGGCAACCAGGTCGGCTGCCTCCTGCTGAATCTGTGCCTTGGTCTTCTCGTCCATGATGCTCTCCTCTTTTGATTTGAACGGTTGTACCAATCGTTGGTTAATGAATCAGGTGTAAATGGGTACCGAGCGATGCGCTCGGCAAAAGATGCTTAGCCACGCGAACTAGGCGAAGAACGAAATCACCAGGGCACAGGCAAGACCCGAAAGGCCGATGAGCGTCTCCATAACGGTCCAGGACTTGAGGGTGGTCTTCTCGTCAATCTCCAGGAACGAGGAGCACATCCAAAAACCGGCATCGTTGACGTGCGAGAGGGCCGTGGCACCGCCGCAGATAGCACGCATGGCGGCCGAGCACGCAACCAACGACCAGGTCGTCTGTATCAAAGAGCTCTGCGACGAATCCGAGCGCCTGGCCGAGGCCGGTGAGGATTACTCCGCCGCCGACACCGCGTTCCACAATGCCATTGCCGAGAGCTCCGGAAACCTCGTCGTTCCCCGCCTGATGGGCGTGTTCAAGGCATCCGTCCCCCTCTTTATCGACGTGACCGGCAAAAAGCTCGTCGAGGAAACTATCCGCACTCACCGTGGCGTGGCCGACGCCATCGCCACGCGCAACCCCACCGTAGCGCACGACGCGATGTATTTGCATCTGGTGTACAACCGCAACATGATTGCGGAAGTCGCACAGACAAAAGGCATTTAAGGCTCGACAATGATCTTTCTTTGATAAAACGCAAGCGGCGGCCGTCCCAAAACGGGGCGGCCGCCGTGTTTTGCTATCGACTGGCGCAATGGAATCAGGTTTACATGCATCAACTTGGTGCAAACTAACCTGACTCCCATGCACCAAGGGAGCGACTAGAGCTCGCAGGCAACCTTGTAGCCATCGCCAATGGCGTCGCGGATATTGCCGCACTTGTTGGCGTCGCCCAGCACGTGGACAGCAACGCCAGCGGCGG
>URWQ01000039.1 GCA_900551635.1 uncultured Collinsella sp.
CTGACTATAAGGCGCGATGCGTTAACAGCAGCGACTACTTGCGGTGAGCGCGGTAGAACTCGATGAGCGCCTGGGTCGAAGCGTCCTGCTCGGCCTTGGCGGCGTCGTCGTGGAAGGCCGGGGTAATCTGCTTGGCAAGCTGCTTGCCCAGCTCGACGCCCCACTGGTCGTAGGAGTCGATGCCCCAGACCGTGCCCTCGACAAACGTGATGTGCTCGTACAGGGCGATGAGCTCGCCGAGTGCGAACGGGGTCAGCGTGTCGCCGAAGATCGAGGTCGTCGGGCGGTTGCCCTCAAAGCAGCGGGCCGGGACGATCTGCTCGGGCGTGCCCTCGGCGCGCACCTCATCGGCCGTCTTACCAAAGGCGAGCGCCTTGGTCTGGGCCAGGAAGTTGCCCAGGAACAGCTCGTGGACATCCTGGCCGCCGTCGGTCGCAGGGTTGGCAGTGTTGGCGAAAGCGATAAAGTCGGCCGGGACCACCACGGTGCCCTGATGCAACAGCTGGTAGAAGGCGTGCTGACCGTTAGTGCCGGGCTCGCCCCAGAAAATCTCACCAGTGTCGGAGGTCACGGCGCTGCCGTCCCAGCGGACATGCTTGCCGTTGGACTCCATGGTAAGCTGCTGCAGGTAGGCCGGGAAACGGTGCAGATACTGGCAGTACGGAAGCACGGCGTGGCTCTTGGAGCCGAAGAAGTTGACGTACCAGACGTTGAGCAGGCCCATCAGCGCGACGGCGTTGTTCTCGAGCGGCGTGTTGCAGAAGTACTCGTCGATGGCATGGAAGCCCTCGAGGAACTGCTGGAAGCGCTCGGGGCCGAGGACGACGATCAGCGACAGGCCCACGGCGGAGTCGACGGAGTAGCGGCCGCCGACCCAGTTCCAGAAACCGAAGGCGTTGGCGGGGTCGATGCCGAAGGCCTCGACCTTGTCGAGTGCGGTGGAAACGGCGACGAAGTGCTTGGCCACGGCCGCGGCGTTCTGCTCATCGGAACCGTCGATGGCGCCCTGAGCCTTGAGCTGCTCGAGCATCCAGGTCTTGACCTCGCGGGCGTTGGTGAGGGTCTCGAGCGTGGTGAAGGTCTTGGAAACGATGATCACGAGCGTGGTCTCGGGATCGAGGCCCTTGAGCTTCTCTGCCTGATCGTTGGGGTCAATGTTGGAGATGTAACGGCAGTCGATACCGGCGTCGGCGTAGGGACGCAGGGCCTCGTAGGCCATGACCGGGCCCAGGTCGGAGCCGCCGATGCCGATGGACACCAGATGCTCGATCTTCTTGCCGGTAACGCCCTTCCACTCACCGGAGCGCACGCGCTCGGCAAAGGCATACATGCGGTCGAGGACCTCGTGCACGTCGGCGACGACGTCCTGGCCGTCGACGATGAGCTGGCCCTTCTCGCTTGCCGGGCGGCGCAGCGCGGTGTGCAGGACGGCGCGGTCCTCGGTGGTGTTGATGTGCTCGCCGGAGAACATGGCGTCGCGGCGCTCCTCGAGCTTCACCTCGCGGGCAAGATCGCACAGCAGCTTGACGGTCTCATCGGTCACCAGGTTCTTGGACAGATCGAAGTGCAGGTCACCAGCGTCAAAGCTCAGCTTGTTCACGCGCTCGGCATCGGCGGCGAACCAGGCCTTGAGGTCGATACCTTCGGCCTCGAGCTTCTCCTGATGAGCCTCGAGCGCCTTCCAAGCGGCAGTCGACGTAGCATCGATAGGTGCGGCAACAGTTGCCATAGAGTCCTCCTCAGCATACGGGCGCACGCCTCCATGCACCCGGACATTCAGATGCCACTATTCTAGCGCAGGTCAAGACTACAATCAGCGAGCGTTGCCAATCGGCCCCCAAACGGCAGGCGATCAAAAAGGGACAGGCTTATTTTGGCAGGTCAAACGCTTTACCAACCAAAAATAACCCGTCCTTTTCTGGCAAATATTAGGCCGCGGCGCAGACGCTACCGAGCAACTCACGCAGAGGAGACCCGATGCCCTCCAGCAGTTCGGGCGCGATAATGGCAAAAACGGGAACCTCACCGGTGCCCACGACAGCAGGCACCTTGCCCTCCGAGAGAATGCATCCATAAGGGACAAAACCGTCTTCGCCGGCATCGAGCGCCGCCATGCGACGCGCGAGCTCGCGCGCAAAGCCAGCAGTATCGGCATCGCCAATCGCCAGGACAAAGTCCACGCCTTCGTCGGTCGCCAGGGCCACGGCTTCGTCGATCAGTCCGTCTCCCCCGTCGCCCTCAAACGAGCCGCAGCGAAAAAGCACGCGCTCGAGCAGGGCTCGATCAAGCGAGCCAAGTGCCGCCGAGACAAGCTCATCGCGCGTATGCTTGTCACCGCCCAACACGACCAGCGCCTTGGTGCCACCGTAGTGAGCGACCAATCGTCCGCACCAGCGAACCACGTCTCCATCCGCAACAAGGCGCGTCGGCATACCAAACCCATAATTGACCATCTTTCCCACAACCCTTCCGTGCGCATAGGCGGTATCAATCGTTAGGCTCATGCTACGAAGCGAGGTTTTCCGAGCTGTTTCGCACTCTTTAGAGCTGCGTTAAAACCCCGATGAAGCCGCGCGACCATACTTGCCAAAAAGGGGCAGGTTTTGACGGTGTCCGTGCAAGCGGGTATTATCGAACAGGTATTCGATAAGAACATGTGTTTGATGGAAGGGCACGGATGGCGCACGAGCAGCACACCTATATCTGCATCGACCTCAAGACGTTTTATGCCAGCGTCGAGTGCGTCGACCGTGGGCTCGATCCGCTCACCACCAACCTGGTCGTTGCCGACGAATCGCGCGGACGCACGACCATCTGCCTCGCTATCACGCAGGCCATGAAGGACTTAGGTATTCACAACCGCTGCCGTCTGTTCGAGATTCCCGACGGCATCGACTACATCAAAGCCGTACCGCGCATGCAGCACTACATGGAAGTGTCGGCGCAAATCTACGGCATCTATCTGGAATACGTGAGCCCGCAAGACATTCACGTCTATTCAATCGACGAATGCTTTATCGACGTGACGCCCTATCTAGACCTCTACCATACCAATGCCAAAGGCTTTGCCTGCATGTTGCGAGATGAGGTCCTCGCGCGCACCGGCATCACGGCGACGGTCGGCATCGGCCCCAACCTATTCCAGGCCAAGGTAGCGCTCGATATCACCGCCAAGCACGTACCCAGCCGCATCGGCATACTCGACGACGAGACCTTTCGCAAAGAGATCTGGCCCCATCGTCCCGTCACCGATATCTGGGGCATCGGCCCCGGCATGGCAGCACGACTCGAAAAGTATGGCGTCTACGACCTGATGGGTGTCGCCGCACTCGACGAGAACCTGCTCTACGACGAGCTCGGCGTCAATGCCGAATATCTCATCGACCACGCCTTTGGGCGCGAGCCGACAACCATCGCCGATATCCAAGCCTATCGCCCACAAGCAACTTCGACCACCACAGGACAGGTGCTCTCGAAGGGTTATGCCTACGAGCAAGCCTACACCGTCTTGCGCGAGATGGTCGACAACGCCGTGTTGGACTTGGTCGATAAACACGTGGTCTGCGACAGCATCTCGATCTTTGTGGGCTACGCGAGCGAGCGAGCCGACATACGCCGCCTCGACGCCAGCGGTACAGCGCAGTATGTGGACGGATGCGGGCACCTGCGCTCGAGCACATCGAGTATCGAACCCACCGCAACCGCCGGCCCCGAGCTCGCGCCCCGTGCGCCCAAGCCCGTCCAGCGCGATGACGAACGGCGTCGCCTGGTGCGCGAAGCGCAGGCAATCGATGGCATCTTTGTGGGAGAGCATGGCGGCAAACCGCGCGGTGGCTATGCCGCACTCTTTGCGCACTCCAACGCCTCGCGAAAGCTGCCCGAGCGTACCAATTCGTTTAAGAAGATCATGGGCTATTTCGATGAGCTCTGGGCGCAGACTGTCGATCCCAAACGACCGGTCAAGCGCATCAACCTGGGATTTGGCAACCTCATGCCCGAGGAATTTGCCACCATCGATCTGTTCAGCGATATCGAGGCCGATGAGCGCGAGCGCGACCTGGCGCGCGCCGTCCTGGCCGTGAAAGGCAAGTACGGCAAGAACGCGCTCGTCAAGGGATTAAGCTTTACCGCCGGCGCCACCGCGCGCGAACGCAACGAACAAGTTGGAGGACATCGTGCCTAAGTCCCAACAACAGCCGATGCGGCCACCGACACCTTTTGAACGCCTAGCGGACCCCGAGGGAAGACGTCGCTCCGCCGACCCAAAGCTCACCGCCAACGGCACCGTCCGTGCCGGCCGTGCCGCGCAGTTTATGCCCTTTGCCGCCCTCACGGGATACTACGAGCTCGTGCGTAAACAAGAGATCACCGCCGAGCCAAAATGCGAACTCACAGAAGAAAAAGCCCTCGAACTTTCGAAAAAGCTCGAGGGCCTCAAACGCGGCGACTTGGTGCGCGTCACCTATTACGATACGTACGGCTATCGTAGCCGCACGGGCATTCTCGACGAAGCGTTACCCGCATTCAAGCTGCTCAAACTCAGGGATATCGCCATCAACTTCGACGATATCCAGGACATTGAGCTACGCGGACGAGCCTAGCGACGAGAACGCTTACGCAAGACGAGAGCAATGCCAAGCACTGCGGCAGCTGCAACCAGCAATCCCAAGACCGGCGTGAGGGTCGAGTCGCCAGCGCGAGGCAGCGAGCCGTCCTTCGGAGTCTTCTTAGCGGTCGTCGTGACGGTGGTCGTGGTGCTGCTCGACTGGTCGTTGCCACCCGTCTGGCTGCCGCCAGGCTGATCGCCGCCACCCGGCTGCGAAGGATCGGTGGGTTCCGTCGGATCCGGAGTACCGGGATCAACCGGATTCTCCGAATTCTCCTTGCGCTGGATCCAGACCTGGCAACCATAGAACGGGTTGGCGGTACCAAGGCACAGACCCTGGTTGGTCACCGCAAAGGTGCGCAGACCATGGTTATACGGATCGTTAAAGCCATTGGTCGTCAGCGTCGTAAAGTTCACGCCGTCCTCGGTCACATACATATCAAAGCCGCGCTCGGCATCGCGCAGGTAACACATGCACGTAAGGACACTCTGCAACTTCTTGAGGTTCTCCTCGCTCAGCAGCTTATCGAGCGCATCCTGAATATCGCTCGGCAGCTCGGTGCCATAGGCATCCTCGTACTGCTGCTTAAGGCTCTCATAGCTATCGAGCATGTCCTGATACTGGTCGGCAAAGGACTTGAAGTACGCGATCTCGCCATCGATCTTCTGGACATAAGCGGCGTCGTCCTCAAAGTCCTGGGACATCGTCGCGGCCTGATCGCAAAGACCGCCCGCGGCATCCTCCAGCGCATCGCTCAGATCGCCAAAGCCCTTAGCAACCTCGGTCTTCTCGTCATCGACATCGACGGCCTTGTTTGAATCATCAACCTCAGCAGCTTCGTTCGAATCATCGACCTCGGCGGCCTCGTTTGAATCATCGTCCGCAAGCGTGTTCACGGGAACGATGGGGTCGTCAGGCGATTTCTTGTCGAGCAGGTGATCGAGCAGGTCCCTAAGGCGCTGAACCTGAGAGTCCCACTCCTCGGGCGTCATATCGATAATGTCGCCATTGGAGAACTGGCCGATCGGCTCAAGCAGGCTCGCGGTATCAAAGGTACCGATATACAGCTTGCCGTCGAACTTCTGCATGCGCCAAATGTACTGGTTCTCGTTTCGGCCAAAGCCCGAAGTCAGGCCGGAAATACCGCCCTCGGGGAACATGTCGGTGCGATCGCCAACGACGAGCTCCATGTTCTCGTCCTTGTCCATGCGATAGATGTTAACCGACTGCTCAAGATTGGCATTCACAAACGAGCAGTCAACGCCACCCATGCTGCTCTTGCCGCCCTCTTCGGTGTTGGATTTGTTGAACAGGATGCGCTCGAGGGCAATCTCCTCGTCGTTGTATTCACCGATATAGAGGTAGTCGTTGTAGATGATGAGGTTGGCAGCGCCAGAACGGGTACGGGCAGGATCGATGCCAAAGCAGTACTTTGCACCGTCCGTCTTCTGATCGCCGACAATGGGAGTCCACGAATAGCTGCCGTCGGCATTCTTGTCGCCACGGACCATGGCAAACGACTGCATGGAATTATCATCGGGAGCGTTCTCGGGCGTACCGGTGCAGATGGTCGCATAGAGATGGCCATTGTACGAGACCATATCCCAAATGGCGCCGCCGTAGATGCTGTCCTGATAGCGAATCGCCGGATAGCCAAACAGCGTCTCCGAGTTGGCAATCTCGGTGAAGCTGTCCTGGCCCTTCGAGGGGTCAGACGACGTCAGGATTGTCGACACAAAATTACCGTTCGCGTCTTTACCCACATTACTGATGACGAGCTGGCCATCATGGACGCACATGCCGCGGATACCGGTAGAAATGCCCTGCTTGTAGGCAGCACCGTAATCCTGCATGCTCGAAAGGCCCTGATAGACAACTTTGTACTCATCCGTCTTAGGATCGATCTCGTATACAGCAGGCAGGCCGCCTTTGCCGTCATTGGTCCTGACGCTGCCGCAGAAATAGAGCTTACCCTTATAGCTCACGGCATTGCGGAACAAAGGAGCGACACCGTTGAGCGATTCAGAGAGTAGCAGCTTGGTCTCACCGGTCTTGGTATTGATCTTGACCAAGATGCCGCCGCTGTCCTTGTCGGCCGTGCCGTCCTCCTTCTGCTGTCCATAGAAGAAGGTACCGTTAAACATGGCCTCCAGCGTCAGGCGCATGGTTTCGACATCAAAGGAATGCCCAGCGTGCTGTTCATGAGCGTCAGCGTGTTGCCCATCGCCGCATAGCAGGTGCCCACATAAAGCCAGTCACCATAGCTCGCAGCCGCCCAAGTGTAGCTCTGGCCGCGATCGCCTTCGTTGTTGGCCGTATTACCATCGGCGCCCGGAACGGCAACGGCACCGTTACCCTGGTAGTCGACGATGCCATCCGGCTGCGACGTTCCTACCGTAGGATGCGAGAGCTTCTCAAAGGAATACCCATTTCCCGCATTGTAGGTAACGGCACCCGATGCGTCTTCGGCGTGCGCCGGCAGCGGCGATACCAAGATAGCGGCAAGCGCTGCCACCAAGCCAAGTGTTCCCACTCGTCTCATAAGGTTATAGCCTCCCCTGTCCTAAAGCCCAGTTTTAGCATTCTTCATTTCTGTCCACGGTTAATTGCAATCTGAGCACAGCAATAATCAGTGTATAAATATACACCTGTTTTTTTTGGACGGGTTCATAGATGCTCGATTGGTAGCGAATTCCGCGCAAACCGTCACCAAACTCCACTTTTGCCGCATCTAAAGGTTATTTTTGCGCAAATTTTTGGATGCCGATAGTCACAATGGGCAGGAGGCTGGTACCCACCGGAGAGGGCAACGCCTACATTTTCATAACGTAATAGCCCGCACCCCTCACTGCCGTCTCGAGTGTGTCGCGATCAACCGGGCGCTTCGAGCGCACGCGTGCCGTGTGGTCCGCGTACGTTACCGTAGCCCACACGCCATCAAGCGCATTGAGGGCATTCGTCACATTCCGGGCGCAGCCGTCGCAACTCATGCCGCCGATAAGGAGTTCCTCACGATAGGGGTAGTGGGACTCGTCGGTGTCTGCCACCACAACCTTTTTGGCCTTCTTGCCGCTCGCACCATCGCTGCAGCAACTCTTCCCGTGTGTCGAAGCGGCAATGCGACGCAGTCCAAAAAACATGCCGACGGCAATGACGGTCAGCACGATGAGATTCGCAGGGTTGAGCAAGTCACTCATGCGTTCCCCTTTCAGTAGCACTATCTAGATACCCCCATGGGGTGTCCCCATCTTAACCCAAAATCATGTCCGTTCGGTCAATTAGTTTTCCTCTTCAAACTTTTTTGTTGACCATGGCTTACTTTCGTGTATAAGTTTTCCTAGGCTAACAGTTTAGATCCGTAAGGAGCGACGTGACTCGAACCATAGACATCCCAACGTTTCAGGCAGCAGTCGTGCGCAACTGCTCCCCCACGCTCGCGGGCATCAAGCCGGCATCGCTCTTTACCTATCCAGGCACCTACGCCCACGGGGACGGCTCGACCGCAACAGAAACCATCGCAGAACGCCGAGCACGCCTGCTCAACGTTATCGCCCAGTGCAACCGCGAGCTTGACCCGCTTGGCATCCACCTGAGTGTTTTGGTCTGGCGGCCCTGCGGAGCGCTCGTGTACGTGTACCGAGCCAAAAGCCTCACCACCTATTTCGCGGACCCTCGCGCCAAAACGGCGCTCGCCTCGGAAGGCTACGACACGAGAGACCTTTCGACATGCCTTGTGCATTTGGCATCACGCATCACGCTCGCGAGTAATAACGTCGCGGAATGCGCCTGTAGCCAGACTCGATGCGCACTACCCCAGCAAGCTAGCTGCAGCAACGACTGCACCTGCGAGTTTCCGCACGAAATAGGCTACTTCCTAGGATATCCCTACGACGACGTGCACGAGTTTATCGTCCAGCGCGGCGAGAACTATAAGGTCTTTGGGGCCTGGAAGGTCTACGCAAATGTCGAGCAGGCACTTGCGACGTTTGATGCCTACCGCGCCTGCACCCAATACTTCACCTTTGTCTATCAGCAGGGCTACAGCTTGGCGCAACTTGCCCAGGCAACCCGATAGAACATAGAAGCCGTGGCAACCTGCCGCACAACTGAAAGGACTCAACATGAGCAAGATCGCCGTCGTCTACTGGAGCGGCACGGGCAACACCGAGGCCATGGCAAACCTCGTTGCCGAAGGTGCAACCGATGCCGGCGCCGAGGCAGAGGTCATCTCCTGCGCCGACTTCTCCGCAGACAAGGCCGCTGGCTATGACGCTATCGCCTTCGGCTGCCCCGCCATGGGTTCCGAGGAGCTTGAATATGATGAGTTCCAGCCCATGTGGGATGAGGTCAAGGAGACCCTCGGCGACAAGAAGGTCGTCCTCTTTGGCTCTTATTCGTGGGCCGAGGGCGAATGGATGGACAACTGGAAGGCGGACGCCGACGAGGAGGGCGTCAACGTCGTCGATTCCGTCATCTGCTACGACGCCCCCGATGATGAGAGCGAAGCGGCCTGCCGCGCCCTTGGAGCCGAGCTCGCCTAGCGGCAATGAGCTCCGCCCGCAACGCGCATTGCAACAAAACACATTCGCGTCCCAACAAAAACGGGAGCCGGATCACATCCGGCTCCCGTTTTCTGCTATGTCAGTCATATAAAGCGGCTACGAGATATTGCCCAAGAACGCCTTGGTGCGCTCGCTCTTGGGGTGGTCGAAGACCTCGCTCGGCGTACCCTCTTCCACAATGACGCCGCCGTCCATAAAGACGACGCGGTCGGCGACATC
>URWQ01000040.1 GCA_900551635.1 uncultured Collinsella sp.
GCGCTGGTTCCCGGTTCCACCGGGCCGCGCGGCAAGGAGATATATTGCCAGACCGCGAAGCCCTGTGGAACGTCAATTCCACTCTTCACAAGTCCTACACAATATATTGCTTCCTATATAAGTCATAGAAAGGCTGGTGCAGAAATACTGCACGTATCAGATGATGACCCTTTGGTTCAGGAATATATAGAGATCGGTCACCTGTAAGTGTTTATCTACCCGCGCTTTTAGCAATGTAAACCGCGCTTTAGATAAAAAGAGGGAGCGCCGCGCACAACGCGACACTCCCCTAGCGATTCAAGAGAATCTATTAGGCCTCGAGAGCCTTCTTGGCGATGGTAGCCAGCTCGTTGAAGGACTCGATGTCCTCGTAAGCCATCTGAGCCAGGACCTTGCGGTCGAGCTCGATGCCGGCAACCTTCAGGCCGTGCATGAACTGAGAGTAAGAGATGTCGTTCAGGCGAGCAGCAGCGTTGATACGGGTGATCCAGAGAGAACGAATCTCGCGCTTCTTGTTGCGGCGATCACGATACTGATACTGCAGGGAGTGCTGGACCTGCTCTTTTGCATGCTTGTAAGTACGCGAAGCGGCACCGTAGTAACCCTTCGCACGGTGCATAACGGTACGGCGCTTCTTCTTGGCGGCAACAGCGCGCTTAATACGTGCCATGTTCTATCAACTCCTAGACGGTAAAACGAAAAACGGGAACTCGAACTTAGGCGAGACGCGACTTGATGACCTTGCGGTCGGCAGCGGCGATCTCGGTCTCCTGACGGAAGCCACGCTTACGCTTGGTGGACTTCTTGCTCAGGATGTGGCTCTTGAAAGCCTTGGCGCGCATAAGCTTGCCGGTACCAGTCTTGCGGAAACGCTTCTTGGTGCCGCTGTGGGACTTCATCTTAGGCATGAAATACTCCTTAATCGGTTACAGAACACTAGTTACTTGGTATCGCTTGCCGCTTTATCCTCATCGAAGGCGCCCTTAATCGGGGCGAGCAGCATAAGCATGTTACGGCCTTCCATCTTAGGCTTGGACTCGACCGTAGCGTAAGGCTTGAGATCCTCGGCGAGACGCTCGAGAACGTTAAGGCCCTGCTCCGGGTGAGCCATCTCACGGCCGCGGAACATGATGGTGATCTTAACGCGTGCGCCCTTCTTGAGGAAACGCAGAACGTGGCCCTTCTTGGTCTCGTAGTCGCCAACGTCGATCTTGGGTCGGAACTTCATTTCCTTGACCTCGACCTTGGACTGGTTCTTACGAGCAGCCTTGGCCTTCATGGCCTGCTGGTACTTGAACTTACCGTAGTCCATGACCTTGCAGACCGGCGGCTCCGCGTTGGGAGCGATCTCGACCAGGTCGAGACCCTGATCGTCGGCGACGCGCTGGGCATCACGGATGGCGAACAGGCCGAGCTGAGAGCCATCGACGCCAATCAAACGGCACGAAGATGCAGTGATCTCGTCGTTGATGCGGGTGTCATCAGACTTAGCTATTTTCCCTACCTCCATTCATAAAAAAATAACCCGGCGCTTCTCAGCAACCAGGTCGTACACATAGACTTCCTCGATTTGAGGAAGGGAATCTAAGTTGTATGACCAGTCAGCTGCTCATTGGCGCCAAAAGGTGGGAACCCTCGGGTTCCTCTTTAGGGCATTGCGAGAACAACGCCTTGCGAATAATAACACGTACAGCGCGTTATCACATTACGTACACGAAAAAGGGGCCTTGACCCCCTTGAACGCTCGCTTGCATGTATGGTGCCCGAGGCGAGACTCGAAGGGCCTTCGCTTCGCGAAGCCCCGGGCTTCGGGCGCGAGGCGCCCTCGCCACGCTCCGCTACAAACAGGCCACAGGCCTGTTTGCTTAACGCTTCGCGCGCTCACGCGAGTTCGGCACGAAAAAGGGGGCCGCAACCCCCTTGAACGCTCACTTGCATGTATGGTGCCCGAGGCGAGACTCGAACTCGCACGTTGTTGCCAACGGTGGATTTTGAGTCCACTGCGTCTGCCAATTCCGCCACTCGGGCACGTAATGCGTGAGTTAGTTTATCACAGCTTTCTACCGATTAGTCCGAAAATGGAACTTCGATCATTTCGATGAGTTCGACCGTGCGTAGCATCTCGCGCTGACGGCATCCGCGACCGTCGACCGAAGCCTCACCCATCTGGTTATCGTAAGGGTCCTCGCGCATGCCGTCGAAAGAGGGCTCAAACTCTGCCTGGAATCGATTGTTGGCCACCATACGCCATGGGTCGAGATTGCCAAAGTAGTGACGGCGGCGCCACTCCTCCCCCATCCTGCGAGCAGAAGATCCAAATGACACGTCGGCGTTGAGCCAACCGGTCTGCGGCGTATAGAACTCTGCCCAGTCGTGCGACCCCACCGAATCGGGCGCAACGTACAGGCCGCTCTGCCAACGGGCAGGCACGCCCGCGATACGGCACATGGTGATAAACGTGAGCGCCATAACGCCGCAATCGCCGCGGAGCGAATGCGCGCAGTCATCGGCAATAGATCCCAAAAGCAAGTACGGCGGCTGATAGCGATAGTCGATATACTGCGTCAGGTAATCATAGATAGCACGGGCGCGATCGAGCGGATCCTCGAGTCCGCCAACAACGCTGGCCGTCAGCTGCTGCAGATACGGCGTAAATGCAATGTGCGGACGGTCCTCGGAAATATCCTCGGGCAGAGGCGCGTCCATACGCGGATGAACCGGAAGTGTGCCACCGTAGACATCACAATAAGCAGCATCGATGTGATAACGATAAGTCACCGAGAATGAGCGCTCACTCGAAGAAGACCACGAGGCGGTACGCGCCGAAGCGTTCGCGGGAGCAACAGCACCCTCCGGCGTCATGTCGAGAATCTCGACCTGAGACTGTTGGCGGCAGGTGGCGGCTACGGGAAGCCAAGCGCGAACGGTCTCCCCCTCTAGAGCGCCGGGGACAGACAAGGACGCCTTAAGCGTAATAACGCGAGTCAATCCGTTTTGTGACTCCATCTCCTTGAGCATCTCGTTGCGCAGTGCAATTCCGTCCGTAGGATCGGGACGCATGCCGGGAACCTCTTTGGGATATACGCGAAGCGAATCGAGGAAGTTGTCGAGAACGAACAGCTCGCCATCGATAAAGCGCCAGTCAATACGCTTACGGTTAATCAGATCGTCAAACTGCTCCTCGGTAAACTCAGGCCACTCCTCGCGAATCATCGCAATAGCCCGATCGCGCGACACCGAAAAATGAAGCGGCGTCTCAAGCATGCGATACCGCTCGGCACGAACGCAGGCAGCAAGCGAGGGATCGGGATTCTGCCCCAAAAGACGATCACAAGCCGCAACAGCCTGCGTCAAATATCCGGCATCCTTGAGACGAAGAATCTCGGGCGGCAGTCCAATATCGAGATGACGGAAATCATCACAGCAAACATCAACAGAGCAACCAACAGGACCCTCGTCAATGACCTTCCCATCCGAAGGCAGCACATTAATAACAGCCATACCAAAACTCCAAGTCACTAGAACGCTTGAAGCCCATTGTAGCGAGATAAAAAGAAAGCCCCAACAAGGGAGCCATCAACACCGCCGAACGGTAGTCAAAAAAATGAATTCAGCCCAGTAACCCTGCGGCGTTAAACGAAGGAAGCCCCGTCCCCCGGAACTGTTTCCTTGGCGCGACTTCTGGCGAAGCCAGGTGAGCGCAAAGGAAACAGTGTAGGGAGACGGGGCTTCCGGCGGGAAGTTTAGCGACGCTTACGCCTTGTTGACGGAGCCAAACTCCTCCATGAGCTCCTTGGTGCGGGCAACGATGTTGTCGCGACCAGGCTTGAGGAGCTTGCGGGGGTCAAAGCCCTTGCCCTGCTGATCCTTGCCAGCCTCGATGTACTCGCGAACGCCCTTGGCGAAGACGAGCTGCAGATCGGTGTTGACGTTGATCTTGGAGATACCCAGGGAGATGGCCTTCTTGATCTGATCCTCGGGGATGCCGGTGCCACCGTGCAGGACGAGGGGCAGGTCGCCGGTCTGAGCCTTGATCTCGCCCAGGCGCTCGAAGGAAAGGCCAGCCCAGTCGGCAGGGTACACGCCGTGGATGTTGCCGATACCGCAGGCGAGGAAGTCGACGCCCAGGTCAGCAATCTGCTTGCACTCAGCAGGATCAGCGAGCTCGCCGCTGGAGGTCACGCCGTCCTCGGTGCCGCCGATGCCGCCGACCTCGGCCTCGATGGACATGCCCTTGGAGTGGGCAAGCTCAACGAGCTCCTTGGTGCGGTCGAGGTTAAGCTGGAAGGTCTCCTCGTGAGAGCCGTCATACATGATGGACGTGAAGCCGGCCTCGATGCACTTGAAGCAGTCCTCGTAAGAACCGTGATCGAGGTGAAGGGCGACGGGAACGGTAACGCCCGTGGCCTCGACGGCAGCCTTGACCATGTCGGCGCAGACCTTGAAACCGCCCATCCACTTAGCGGCACCAGCGGTGCACTGAAGGATCAGCGGAGACTTGGCCTCCTCGGCGGCCTGGAGAATAGCCAGGGTCCACTCGAGGTTGTTGGTGTTGAAGGCACCGAGACCGTACTTGCCGGCCTCGGCCTTCTTGAGCATGTCTGCTGCGTTGACGAGCATAAAAGAAACCTCCTGTAAGGTTGCTCCGATAACGCCTGAGATTTTACCACGACATACCCGAGCATAAACGTTCGTTTGTTCACGAATACCATCCGATTGGACAAATTTTGACCGTTTGCCCCACAGAATCGACCCACTGGGGAAAATAGCTTGACGATTGAGCGGTCTTCGTGGTTCGAAAGACGGCTTCAAGCCTACATCTGCATAAACGGGTTCTGCATAAGTTCGCGCGCCATCGTGGTCGAATCGCCATGGCCCGTCAAGCAAACGGTATCGGGCGGAAGCGTCTTGGCAAGTTTGGAGAGCGAGCGCATAATCGCCGCCTCGTCACCGCCGGAAAGATCGGTACGACCGTGACTGCCCGGGAAAAGCGTGTCGCCCACAAAGGCGATGTTCCCCTGCTCGGTCGCGGCGAACAGGACGATGCCGCCCGGCGTATGCCCCGGCGTCTCGATCACCTGCAGGCAGACGTCGCCCACCTCGATTGTATCGCCCTCGGCAAGCAAACGCGTCGGCTCACCCGGATCGGGCGTCTCGATACCCCACATGGCGCGCTGCTCCTCGATATTTGCGCGAGGTACCGTCACGTCCTTAGCGCACAACTCATATAGTGCGCTGTCGCCAACGACAGCTCGAACCCCGGCAACCCCGCCAACATGGTCGGCATGACCGTGCGTGCAGACAGAGCCGAGCACGCGCACCTCGGGATGCGCGGTGCGGATATGCTCCACAAGACGCTCGCCCTCCCACGCCGGATCGACGATTAAGCACTCGTCATTCGAAATCACGGCGTAGCTGTTGGTCTGAATCGGGCCGTTGACGAGCGCCTCAATCGAAGCCGCGCCTCGGGGTGTCAGGTCCAAAGTCATATCGCCCATGCGCATACCCTCCTTCTAAAATACGTTCGAGGCACCAAACGATGCCTCGAACGTAACCAATATCTATGATGCTGAGAGGCTCTCGCACCTACACACGGCGCTTGAGTTGCGCTCCGCCCTCGCCGGGCATAAGACGGCGAGCGTCGTAGACCGAGTCGACGCTGCTGATGGAAGCCAGCAGCGGATCCAGGCCGCTCGCATCCGAAATCTCGACCATAAAGCGCAGGGTCGCAATACCCTCGCGGTTGGTCGAGGTGGCGGCGGAAAGGATATTGCCGCCTGCATCGCCAATGGCAATGGTGACGTCCTTGAGCAGGCCCATGCGGTCCAGGCACTCGACCACGATCTCGACCTGGAAGAGAGTGTCGGCAGCACCATCCCACTCTACGTCAATCATGCGCTCGGGGTGCTCCATGAGGCCCTTGACGTTGGGGCAGTTGGCGCGATGCACTGAGACACCTCGGCCGCGCGTGATAAAGCCGACGATGTCGTCGCCCGTCACGGGGTTGCAGCAATGAGCCAGACGGACTAGCAGGCCGCTGTTGCTCTCGCCCTTGACGATAATGCCGTTACTGGCGCTCTTGCCGCGCTTTTGCGGCTTGCGGTTGGAGCCGCGAGCAGGCTGTTTCACGACCTCGGCGATAGCCTCGGCCTTGGTGAGCTGTTCTTCGGGCTTGGGGTCCAAGATTTGCTCGACCTTATTGCCCACAGCGCGCGGGGCAACCTTGCCGGCGCCGACGGCGGCAAACAGGTCCTCGAGCTGCTTGAAGTTAAACTGCTCCGCCACGGCGTTGAGTGCACGCGTTGAACGCGGCGTAGAAATGCCATAGCCACGCTTACGCAGGTCCTTGGCCAGCATATCGCGACCAGCAGCAGCGTCGTCGTCCTTGGTCGCAGCGGCAAAATAGCGGCGGATCTTTGACTTGGCGGAAGGTGTCTTAACGATCTTGAGCCAATCACGCGACGGCTTGGAACTCTTGTTAGTCAGGATCTCGACACGGTCACCCGTCTTAATCTCGTGCGTGAGCGGAGCCACCGCACCGTTGATTTTGGCGCCGACGCAATGGTTTCCCACCTCGGTGTGAACGGCATAGGCAAAGTCGAGCGGCGTGGAGCCGGCACGAAGCGCCATGACCTCGCCCTTTGGCGTGAAGACAAAAATCTCCTGATCGAACAGATCGACCTTCAGCGAGTGCAGGTATTCCTTGGCATCGGTGATCTCGTCGGAAGCCGCCCAATCGAGCGAATGCTTAAGCCAGTTGATCTGGTCGTCCAAACGTTGAGCGTCATTGGTCTTGGAAGCAGACGATCCGCCCGACTTCTTATATAGCCAGTGGGCGGCAATGCCGTACTCGGCCTGCTCATGCATCTCGTAGGTTCGAATCTGAATCTCGAGCGGACGAGCCGTAGGGCCGATGACCGTCGTGTGGAGCGACTGGTAGTTATTGACCTTGGGCATGGCGATATAGTCTTTAAAGCGACCAGGCATGGGGTGCCACAGCGTATGCACCGCACCGAGCGTGGAGTAGCAATCGCGCACCGAATGGGTAATAACGCGCAGCGCCACCAGGTCGTAGATCTCGGAGAACTCCTTGCCCTTGCGCTTCATCTTTTGGTAGATGGACCAATAGTGCTTGGAGCGGCCGTTGATCTGGAAGCCCTCCAGGCCAATGCGGTTGAGCTCATCGGTAAGCGTCTTGATGGTCTCGGCAAGGTAGCGCTCGCGGACCTCGCGCGACTCAGCCACCATGCGCGCGATGCGCTGGTAGGCATCGGGCTCCAGGTAGAAGAAGGACAGGTCCTCGAGCTCCCACTTAATAGAGCTCATGCCCAGGCGGTCGGCCAAGGGCGCGTACACGTCCATGGTCTCGCGAGCCTTAAACAGGCGACGATCCTCGCGCAGGGCTGCCAGCGTTCGCATGTTGTGCAGACGGTCGGCAAGTTTAACGATGATGACGCGAATGTCCTTGGACATGGCGAGGAACATCTTGCGCAGCGTGAGCGCCTGCTTCTCGTCCATGCTGTCGACTTCGATATTGGTGAGCTTGGTCACGCCATCGACGAGCTCGGCCACCGTATCGCCAAACAGGCCGGAAACATCGGCGAGCGAGGTCTCGGTATCCTCGACGGTATCGTGCAGCAGCGCGGCGCACACCACATCGCAGTCCATCTTGAGATCGGCCAAAATGATGGCAACCTCGACGGGATGGTTAATGTACATCTCGCCCGAGCGCCGCTTTTGGTTGCAGTGCTTCTCGGCGGCAAAGCAGTAGGCCTGCTCCACCTTGGAGAAGTCATCCTCATTCATATATTTGAGGCACAGGCGCTCCAGCTTGTCGTAGCTGTCCGCCATAATCTCGGGCGGCAGCTCATCGGCATGCTTATAGTGCTCCATCTCCGAAAACGGCTGGAGGGTGGAATCATGGGCGGTACGGGCTGCGGCATCCATCGAGGTCCCCTTCCCCTAGGCCCGCGGTACGATCGGGCGGTTAACTTTGGCTAGCATATCAGAAGCGCACGAATCGAGCGCCCAGCTCCGGAAAGCCGAAAACTCCATGCGCGAGCGCAAGCCCTCCAAATAGCGAATTGACCTACTCAATTGCACGCGGCCGGGGTTTTCGGCCATCGCGATGCGACGGGTGTCGTCAAACCCCGAAACTCGACAAAAACCAAGCTCTTCGAAGATTCCCAGGCCGCTTTCCACCGAACGCTCGTCGACCGGCGTGCGAGCATCGATGGCAAGGCACATCTGCGCGATGTCGATATCGCTCGCGCTAAAGGAATCGTCCCCCGTCTTGCCGCGGTTGGAGCGCCACATGGTCTGCAGCGCGCGATAGAGCGTGACGAGCTCGTCGCGCTCGGGCGCATAGCAGTCGAGCAGGCGCTCGTTAATGCGGGCGTCGCGCGACGAATAGAGCAGATGGATCACGGCGGGCTGGCCATCGCGACCGGCACGGCCGCTCATCTGGTTAAACTCAATGCCGCCAAACGGCATGTGATAGAGCACGACATGGCGGATATCGGGCAGGTTGACGCCCTCGCCAAAGGCAGATGTCGAGACGATGCAGCTGAGGCTTCCGTCTCGGAATGCTTCCTCCACGCGACGGCGATCAGAACGCGCAAGCCCCGCGTTATAGAACGCGATATGGGTTGCGCAATCGGGCACACGCTTGCGCAACGTCTTGGCGAGCGCCACGGACTGGTCGCGCGAATTGACGTAGATGACGGTCTTTTCCCCCGTCGCCACGATTGACACCAGGCGGTTCTCGCGGCTCGCAAGATCTCGGTCATCCTCGAGCTGCAAGTTCTCGCGCACCGTCTCGTCGACCACCGTGCGGGTAATCGGTAGTACGCGGGCGAGCTCGGCCACGACCGGAGCCGTTGCGGTGGCCGTCGCAGCCATAACGACCGGGTCGCCCAAGGCTTTGAGGATATCGGGCATGTCGAGATAGGCGCTGCGGTCGCCGCCCTTGGCAAGGCCGGCGTGGTGCGCCTCATCGATAACGACAAAGCCGGTGCGGCCCGAACGTGCGAAGCGGTCACGGTGGATAGATAGGAACTCGGGCGTCGTGAGCACGATACCGGTGCGGCCCGAAGCTAGGCTGGCGAACACGTCATCGCGTGCGGCCTCCACGGTCTCGCCGGTCAGCACGCCAACGCCAATGCCAAGCGCTGCCATCGTCGACGAGAGGTAATAGGCCTGGTCGGCAACAAGCGCACGTAGCGGATAGACAAAGATGCTCGCGCGTCCGCGAAGCACCGCCTCGCGCGCGGCATGCACATGGAAGATGAGCGACTTGCCGCGCCCCGTTCCCATAACGGCCAGAACACTTTGGTGATCGGCCAAGGCGTCGAGCGCCTCAACCTGCGCGCGGTGCGG
>URWQ01000041.1 GCA_900551635.1 uncultured Collinsella sp.
CCAGCCTAGCCCACCCGGCGGGGGGGGGGGCGGGTGGGAGCCGATAAAGCTATGGATAAGCGAGCGCGTGAGCTCGGTATAGGAAAGCTGGGCGAGCGTCTCGCGCTTGCGCGACTCCAGGCGCAGGCCGGAATCCGCCGGCTGCACGCCACGACGAAGCTCGCATGCCGGATCGTCGATGCTGGGCAGCGTGGTATCGCGGACCAGAACATCCTTGATCATGAGCTTGGGCTTCACACGACCCTGCCAATGCTCGGCAACGGCCTCGAACACCAAATCGACAGCGCTATCGCAGTTGATGAGCTTATCGATTTGCGGTACACGAAACATGATGGCCGGCACACTCGCGGCGCCATCCGTCGCCACGAAGCGCATGTGCTCGCCGGTCTTACCCACCACGGCGCGATCACACATCGTCACGCCCTCGGCGGCCAGCAGCGGCACCTTATTACCCTGGCCAAACGGCTCAAGGCGGGAAATCTGCTCGATGGTCTCGATATTTAGCTCGGAGAGGTCAACGGTGGCGGCAACCTCGTCAGTGTCCTCAAAGTCCTCGGCGGGAAGCTCCGATAGCACGGCCGAAAGGCGACGGCGGAACTCGTCGAGCTTGGATGCCTCGATAGTCACACCCACCGCACCGGCATGTCCGCCGCGACGAATCATCAGGTCGGAACAGCGCTCGATGGCGTCAAACAGGTTAACTTTGCCCACCGAGCGACCAGAGCCGCGCGCGATACCGTCCTCGATCGAGAACAGCAGCGCCGGCACGTGGTAGCGGTTGGTCAGACGGCTTGCCACGATGCCCTTGACGCCCTCGTGCCAGCCTTCGCCGCCCACGACGATCGCGCGTCCGCCGTCATAGGTCTCCTCGACCTTTGCCATGGCATCGCGCGTGAGCTCCGCCTCGATCTCACGGCGCTGGCGGTTGATTTCCTCGAGCTCGGCGGCAAGCGCGCTCGCTTCGATGGGGTCGCGGGCAAGCAGCAGATCGAGCGCCAGCTTGGGATCGGCCATGCGGCCGGCAGCATTCAGACGAGGGATGAGCGAAAACGACAGGCCGTCGGCCGTAATGGTAGAAAGGTCGGCCTTGGCAAGTGCGGCAAGCGCGATATAACCGGGGCGGGCCGTCACGCGCATCTGCTGGATGCCCTCGGCGACCAGTGCGCGATTCTCGGGCGTGAGCGGCATCATGTCGGACACGGTGCCCAGCGCCGCGACCTCTATCAGCGAACGCCAATACGACGGCTTGCCCAAACGCTCGCCCAGGACCTGCACCAGCTTGAGCGCCACACCGGCACCGGCAAGCTCGCGCGAGGGGCCCTCGTCCTCGAGCTTGGGATCGGTCAGGGGCACGCCCTGCGGCACCTGGTCGGACGGCTCGTGATGGTCCGTGACCACCAAATCGATCCCCAGGCTCTCCAGATAGGAAACCTCTTCCTTGGCGGCAATGCCGTTATCGACGGTCACGATCAGCTGGGGGCGAGCGAGCTCGTTGACGCGGTCGAGCGCCGCACGCGACAGGCCGTAGCCCTCGTCAAAGCGGTGCGGAATAAACGGCGTGACGTTGGCGCCAAACGAACGTAGCGCCTCGGTCAACAGGCAGGTCGACGTAATGCCGTCGACGTCAAAATCGCCAAAGACGGCGATACGCTCGTGGCTGCGAATAGCACGCTCGACGCGGTCGGCGACGACCACCATGCCCGGAATAACGAGTGGGTCCGCCCAGTCGCGATCGAGCGAAGGCGTCAAAAACAGCTGGCCTTCCTCGATGGATGTAATGCCGTGCGCAACCATAATGCGCGCCACCAGCCCGGGTATGCCCAGGCCAGCCGAAAGCTCCTTTTCGAGCTCGGGGTTTTGCTGAGCGACCGCCCAGCGATGCGTCGTCTTAAGCGATGACATAGGCACCCACCCCCGATAGGGGCAGGTCGCCGCGATACCTCTCACGGTTCATAGCGATGAGTCCTCTGTGTATGCCCGCTTCGGCAGGCAGATCTGTTGAACGGATTTATTATACCGTGCGGCGCGGACGCAAAACGCCGCGGTGCGCCGCGGTTTCGGCAAACGATGCCGGTAATACCCTCGAAATAATCGAGCGTTTCTGACGCACGGACACATGTGAGCGTCTAGCATATCCAGTCAAAACGGATTCACGAGCAAAGGGAGTCACAAGAGCATATGAAGCAATGGGTTGGACTGGGCAAGTTTCTCGCGGGGCACATGCAAATCATCGTTCCGATTTGCGTGGCGCTCGGCGTGCTCTTTCCTCAACAGATCGGCGTTCTCAAGCCCATCGTTCCCACCTTGTTTGCCTTTATGACGTTCCAAGGTGCGCTCAGCAACACCTTTCACCAGGTAGCCGAGGTGTTCCACCGTCCGCTGCACCTGATTGTGGCATTGTTGGTCTCGGCGGCGCTTATTCCCATCGCGGCCTATGCCATGGGATCGTTGTTCTTTGGTTCCAACCCCAACCTTGTCTGCGGCATCGTGCTCGAGTACAGTGTGCCCGTGGCAGTCACCGCTTTTATGTGGATCAGCATGTTCGGCGGCAACGGCCCGCTCGCGCTCACCATCATCCTGACGTCCTCGGTTATATCGCCCGTAACGATTCCGCTCACGCTCAAGCTCCTGTTGGGCGCCACCGTCGCAATCGATGTTCCGAGCATGATGCAGAACATGGCCTTTATGATTGCCATCCCCGCCGTGCTCGGCATCGTGATCAACGAGCTCACGCACGGCTGGGGACACGAGAAACTCTCCCCCGCGCTCTCGCCCGCCTGCAAGTTCATGATGATGGGCGTTATTGCCTCCAACTCCACCGCCATGAGCGAGTACGTGCTACACATGAACGCGGTGCGCCTGGAAGTCGCCCTCTTTATTCTGGCGTTCGCCATCAGCGGTTTTGTCGTGGGCATTCTGGTCGCCCGCGCGTTGCACCTGCCGTATAGCGAGACGACCACCATGTGCTTTACCTGCGGCATGCGCAATATCTCTTCGGGCGCCGTCATCGCCACGCAATACTTTCCGGGCGAAGTTGTGTTTCCCGTCATGTGTGGAACGTTGTTTCAGCAGGTGCTCGCCTCGCTTATCGGACATCTCTTTGAACGTCTGACCGGCGAGGAGCGCGCCGCCCAGCGCAAGCGGGTCGAGGCCGGCCGCGATGCAATGGCGCGCTAAACCGTCCGCAGTGTGCGGGCGCTCACTTTACGATGTGAGCGCCTCCAGATGTGCGCGGAGTCGCTCCGCATCGACATCGAGCGTGGTCTCAGCATTGACCTGAGCCAGCCGATACCCGACAAAGTAGGGTGAAACCACCCAACGTGGAAGCGCCTTGGCAATGGTCCGGCCGCTCATGTGATAGAAGAACAGGTTGTACGACTCTGCACGACCGCCATGGTGCTCGTGCAAGATATAGCGCAGAGCTACCTGGATTGCGTCGGCGAAGAGATCCGCCTCGGCTTGGTCTCTCGTGTCATCGCTGGCGGCGATTCCCTGCGGGGCTGAAACGTTGATCTCAAAGAACCCCATGATCGGTTCGGTTGAGATGTTGACCGCGATTCTCCCCTGTCGCCAGACATTGATGCCTTCGAAATTGGCAGAAGTCAGCGAAGCATAGCCGTCTTCCTGCTCCAAACCCACAATCTGCATGTGCGGATGGACGAGGCTGCCGCCCGAAAGCGGGCCTTTGTTCTTGTACATGAGCACACTGCAGTACTGTTGGGAATCGATCATCTGCTGCCAACAGCCCAGGGCAAACCGCATCACATGATGCAGCTCGTCCGGCTCATAGGTCACCAGGTCGGCGTCGTGGTCGGACGACTCAATCAATACGGTCTGACGAGTGGCCCGCAAGGTCTTAAACTTATTCTCGAGCCAGATGCAGTCACCGTCGCGCCGGATGATATTGGCGAGTTCCTCGGTATCGCAAAAGGGGCACGCGGTGCCGGGACGACGGTTGTCGTCGGGCTTACCGTTCGCCTGCTGAACGTCAAATACCAGCGCCACGGGTTATACCTCCAGCGGCACGATCTTGGTGCCATGGAGCTCGGAGACGCCTAGCGCCGCCGCGACCGCGTCGCGATTTGCCGTAGTGATGCCGCCGCCGGGAAGGATGGTCAAACGATCGCCCGCATACTCGATTAAACGAGTCAGATGATCGAAATTATCCTCGATCGACGTACCGGCAGCGCCGCCATGCGTGAGGATGCGCGTAACGCCGCAGTCGGCAAGTGTATCAATCGCGTCGAGCTGAGCCTCGGGCGAGAGCTGGTCAAATGACATGTGGAAGGTGATGTCGATGGGATCACGCTTACATTCCTCGGTCGCGCAGCCCGCAGCCATCACGAGGGCGCCAAGCGTAAGTTCGTCGAGCGCCCATCCGCCAGCGCAGGGTTTGCAGCAGCCAAAGACCAAGCCGTCAACGCCCGCACTCACGGCAAGGCCCAGGTCCATCTCCATCATACGCAGCTCGTCTTGGTTGTAATGAAAGTCACCGCCACGCGGGCGAATCATGCACATCACTCGCGCGTCATGCTCGTGAGCATAGCTGACTGTAGCGCTGATAACACCGGCCGAGGGTGTAGTGCCACCGACGGCAAGGTTGTCGCACAGTTCAATACGCCTTGCACCGGCATCGATAGCTGCCGGCACCCGCTCAAAGTTCTCGGCACAAAACTCGTACAGCATAGATAGACCCCCAAAAACAGCAGATGTTTTCCGACGGGCATTGTCACACATCCCCATGAAGTTGCGGTGGAATAGGGACTGTTTATGGTGCAAAGTAACCTGACCCCTTGCACCAAAAAAAGGGGGCGCTGACCGGGATAGTCAGCGCCCCTTTTGTTGGATTGGCTAGCCTCCGAGGTAAGCTTTGCGGACGTTATCGTCGTGTAGGAGCTCTTGGCCCGTGCCGGTCATGGTAATCTTGCCGGTCTCGAGCACGTAGCCGCGCGTAGCAATCGAGAGCGCCATCTGCGCGTTCTGCTCGACCAGGAGCACCGTGGTGCCGGCCTTGTGCAGATCCTCGACAATCTGGAAGATCTGCTCAATCAGAATCGGCGCCAGGCCCATGGAAGGCTCGTCGAGCATGAGCAGCTTGGGGTTGCTCATAAGGGCGCGGCCCATAACGAGCATCTGCTGCTCGCCGCCCGAAAGGGTGCCGGCGACCTGGCGACGGCGCTCCTTCAGGCGCGGGAACTGCTCGTAGACGCGCTCCAGGCCCGGAGCAACCGTGGACTTGGGCTGTGTATAGGCGCCCATCTCCAGGTTCTCCTCGACCGTCATCTGCAAAAAGGCGCGACGGCCCTCGGGGACCTGAGCCAGGCCCTTACCCACCAGCTTATCGGCGGGCGTATGGGTAATGTCCTCGCCCATAAACTTGATGGAGCCGGTCTTGGAGCGCAGCAGGCCCGAGACGGTCTTGAGCGTTGTGGACTTACCAGCACCGTTCGCACCGATCAGAGCAACGATCTCGCCCTCGTTGACGTTAAAGGAGATGTCCTTGATGGCGTGGATGGCGCCGTACCAGACGTTGATGTTGTAGACGGAAAGCATCGGCTCTGCCATTTAGTTCTCCCCCTTATCCTGCTTGCCCAGATATGCCTCGATAACGGCGTCATTGTTCTGGATTTCCTCGGCCGTGCCCTTGGCGATGACCTTACCAAAGTTGAGCACGCAAATGCCCTCGCAGATGTTCATAACGAGCGACATATCGTGCTCGATAAGCATGATGGCGATGCCAAAGGTGTCGCGAATCTTAACGATGTTCTCCATGAGCTCCGCAGTCTCGGACGGGTTCATGCCGGCGGCAGGCTCGTCGAGCAGCAGCAGCTTAGGGTTGGTGGCAAGCGCGCGAACGATCTCCAGACGACGCTGGGCGCCGTAAGGCAGCGAGCCGGCCTGCTCATTTGCCAGGTGCTCCATATCAAAGATGGACAGCAGTTCCATGGCGCGCTCGTGGGCGGCCTTCTCGTGCTTCCAATACGTCGGCAGGCGCAGCACGCCCTCAAAGCCGGAGTAACGCTCCTGGTTATGCAGGCCGACCTTAACGTTATCCTCCACCGTCATGGTGTTGAACAGGCGGATGTTCTGGAAGGTACGAGCGATGCCCATGCGGTTGACCTGGTAGACCGACTTGCCCGAGGTGTCCTCGCCGTCGAGCAGGATGGTGCCGTGTGTGGGCTGATACACCTTGGTGAGCAGGTTGAAGACCGTGGTCTTGCCGGCACCGTTGGGGCCGATGAGACCGGCGATCTCGGTCTTGCCGATGGTCAGGCTAAAGTCGTCGACTGCCTTAAGGCCACCGAACTCAATGCCCAGGTGGATGCACTCGAGTGCAGGGCGCTCGCCCAGGTCGCGGTCGGGAACGATGGCGCCAGAAGGATACGGGACCATCTTGCCCTTCTTGAACTCAAATTTACTGGGCATCGGCTGCCACCTCCTTCTTGGAAGCAAAGCGATCCTTGACGCGACCGAAGAACGCCTTGAGCTGCGGGTTGTTGGTAAAGATCATGACCAGGATCAGCACGATGGCGTAGATGAGCATGCGGTAGTCCGAGAACTGACGGAGCAGTTCGGGAAGCACCGTGAGCAACGCCGCCGCGATAACGGAGCCGCGCATATTGCCCAGACCGCCCAGGACCACGAACACCAGGATGAGGATGGACGTGTTGAAGTCGAACTTGGTGGCGGAGAGCTGCGAGAAGTTACCGCCGAAGAGAGCTCCGGCAGCACCGGCGAGGGCAGCGGAAACCACGAAGGCGATCATGCGGTACTGGGTGACGGAGATGCCCACGGACTCGGCTGCAATCTTGTTGTCGCGCACGGCCATAATGGCACGGCCGGTACGGCTGCGAACCAGGTTGAGCACGATCACGAGTGCGACCATGACCAGGATGGCACCGGCGAGGAAGGTCGAGTACGTCGACACACCCGATGCGCCCTGCGCGCCCTTGATGATGGCGGTGCCGTCCTCGAGCAGATGCAGGTCGTCGATCGTGGAGTTACCTGTGATGTTAAAGATCACGTGCAGGCCGCGCGAGTCGACACCCACGATAAGGCAGGTGACGATCTCTTTGATGATCTCACCAAAGGCCAGCGTCACGATAGCCAGGTAATCGCCACTCAGACGAAGGACCGGGATACCGATCAAGAAGCCCAGGATGGCGGCAGCGAAGGCGCCGACCACGATGCTGATGATCAGGCGCACCGGATCGGAGGGAACGGCGCTCTCAAGGGCGACCGCGGTGACGATGCCCGTGTAGGCACCGACACTCATAAAGCCCGCGTGGCCCAGCGACAGGTCGCCCGCGATGCCGACGACGAGGTTGAGGGAAATGGCCATGACGATATAGGCCGTGATGGGAACCAGCTGACCGGCGATCATGCGCGGGATCATGTGGTTAGACTGCATAAAGAACACGATGGCGAAGGCCACGATGCACATGGCGTACGTGACAAAGTCGTGACGCGTCTGCTTGTCTTTAAGAAACTTCATACCGCTCACCTACACCTTCTCGGGGACGTACTTGCCCAAGAGGCCGGCAGGCTTGACGAGCAGGACGATGATCAAAACACCAAAGACGATGGAGTTGGCAAGGCTCGTGGAAATGTAGGCCTGCGCCATTGCCTCGATGATGCCGATGAGAATGCCACCGACAAAGGCACCGGGGATGGAGCCGATGCCGCCGAAAACGGCAGCGTCGAAGGCCTTGATGCCAGGCATGGCGCCCGTGGTGGGCTGCAGGACCGGCGAGTAGGAGCACAGCAGCACGCCGGCGATGGCGGCAAGGGCGGAGCCGATGGCAAACGTCATCGAGATGGTGCGGTTGACGTCGATGCCCATGAGCTGAGCGGCGGCTTTGTCCTCGGACACGGCGCGCATGGCTTTGCCCATCTTGGTCTTACCTGTAAAGAACATCAGGCCGGCCATGATAACCAGGCAGGCGACGATGGTGACGAGCGAGACGGCGCTTACATTGAACTTGGCCAAGAACTCCGGCACCTGGAAGGTGACGAGCGAAGTGAAGTTCTTGGGCGTGGCGCCCCACAGAAGCTGCGCGGCGTTCTGCAGGAAGTAAGACACGCCGATGGCTGTGATCAGAACGGCCAGAGGGCCTGCTTGGCGCAGCGGCTTATAGGCCAGACCCTCGATGAGAACACCGAGAACCGTGCAGACCACACAAGAGAGAACTACAGATGCCCAGCCCGGGAGGCCGAGATACGACGTGGCACAGAACGAGACATAGGCACCGACCATGATGACGTCGCCGTGAGCGAAGTTGAGCATCTTGGCGATACCGTAGACCATGGTGTAGCCCAACGCGATGATGGCGTAGACGCTGCCCATGGACAGGCCGTTGACCAGGTATTGGATAAAGACCGTCATGTTCCACATCCCCCTTTCGAATAGGTTTCCAGTTGATATATGAAACAGGGACGTTACACTGTCCCTAGATACCAAGCAAGCAGGGAAGGCCAAAACCTCCCCTGCTTGGGATCAAAACCGCTCTATGTAAGGCGGCCTATTAGGCCTGTACGTACTTGCCGTCGGTGATGACGTACGCCGTGGGCTCCTTCTGGACCTGGCCCTTATCGTTCCAGGTAAGCTTGCCGGTCAGACCGTCAACGGTAATCTTGAGCATAGCCTTGGACAGCTTCTCGGCGACCTCGGTCGGGTCGGCGTCGACACCAAGACCGGCCTCCTTGACGGCCTCGGCCACCGCGTGCACGCCGTCGTAGGCGTCGGCGGCAAACTGGTCGGGGGTATCACCATACTTATCCTTGTAAGCGTTAACGAAGTCGGCGTTCTTCTCGTCGTCGGCGGAGAACGGGGTCATGAGCAGCAGACCCTCGGCAAGAGAGGTATCGAAGCCCTCAACGCCCAGGATGCCGTCCATGCCGTCGCAGCCCATCATCTTGACGTCGTAGCCCATGTCCTTGGCGTTCTTGAGCAGGACGGACGCCGGCGTGTAGTAGATCGGCGCAAAGATCATGGTGGCGCCGGCCTGCTTGGCCTTGGTCAGCTGGTTGGTAAAGCTCGTGGCGGAGTCGTCCTTAAAGGTCTCCTCGTCAACAATCTCCAGCTTGGACTCAGCGGCCTGGGCCTTAAAGGAATCTGCGATGCCCGAAGAATAGGCGTCGCCGGAGTTATAGAACAGCACGAACTTCTCGTCCGCATACTTCTGCGCCAGGAACTTGGCAGCGTTGACACCCTGGTTGGGGTCGGTGAAGCAAACCTGGAAGACGCAATCCTTGCCGTCGGTGACGTCCTCGGAGGACGCGGACGGGGTGATCATGAACGTCTTGGGGTCGTTACCGCACTCTGCGGCAACGGCAACCGA
>URWQ01000042.1 GCA_900551635.1 uncultured Collinsella sp.
GACGCCAGCTCACGGATGCTCTCGTGATACACGTCATCGAACGAATCGAGCGGAGACTCGATACCGTAATGATGGTAGTACCACCAGTAGCAGGGATAATTGTCATAGAAGCCGTCGGCCTCGCGCACCTCGGGCGGCACGGCCTCGGCAAGCTGACGCAGCACTTCCTTGGAAACACCCAGCGCCACGCCCATCACCAGCAGCTTGTTCCACAGCACCAGATCGCCGGGGATGGCTTCCTTTAGACGCGTGAAGTCCTCGAGCCAATGCTTAAGTGCCTTGCAGCGAGCCGCCACCTCGGCGCCCTCCGGCGTAAAGCGGCGGAACGTAAGGCCCACGCCGATACCCACCAGCACAATCGGCACCGAGATAACCGCGGCGGTAATGTTCGCCTGTGCGCCATCGGTAAAGAAGATGGATCCCACGGGAACAAAGGCAATCAGGATACCAAGAACCAGGCAAAACACCATTGCAACAATGCCGTCTGAGGCAACGTACTCGCTATCGGCCAGCTTGCCCTTAACGGTGTTCTGATAGTCCTCGAGCTTGTCGCCCACGGGTGTAGCGTGCTGCTTGACGTAGTGCTGCAGCTCGTCGAACGTGCGCGAGCGATCGCCGTTCTCGTCAGGCTTAGTACCGGCAAAGAAGACCTTGAGCACCATGTGGTCAATGCCCTTGGCCGACTTCCAGCCCGCATCACTCACCGTCACGCGATACGTCTGCTCTTCTTTTTCACGCCCCAACAGACCCTTCTTGGCCTTGGTCACGGTCGCCTGCTCCAGCTTGATCACACGGTCGTCAGTGAGCTTCATGAGCGTGGCGATATATGCCTGATCGGGCACCTCGTTCCAGCTCATGAGGGCCGAAAGCACGGCGGGATGGTCGGCCGAAGGCACATCGCGGAAATATTCGTCCTGGAAAAGCGGCTTGGGCTTGCGCTTGCGCAGCTTGAGCATAACGATTGTGCCGGTAAAGGCCACCGCCGCAACAACACTTAGCACGGCAAGTGCATTGGCAATCATGCGAGCGTGAGCGCGGCGGGCGTTAGCTTCGTCGGCCCATTCCTTCTCTTCGCTCAGGATCGTTGACATGCGCTCTTCGCCCGAAGCGGCAAGCTGCGGCACCCAGTCGCTAGGGAAGGCGATGCGTGCCTCGGCGAATTCGCCCTGGTGCACGCAGGGAATGGTATAGGTGACCATGGGCTCGTCCTCATCGAGCGACACGTCGCCCGTCAGCGGACCATGGCCCCATGCGCGGAAGTTATCGCCCTTGACGGCCGCCGTCCCGGCAGCGGCATTCGCGAAGCACACTTCCATCTCGACGTCATCGGAATCCGCAGACCAGCCGTCACCTACGAACTTCCAGTAGAGCTCGGCGGTATCGGCCCAGTTCATAACCGCACCGGTCATGGTGTAGCTCACGTAGTAGATTGCGCTGTCGCCGCTCTCGTGAGGGCTGAACACCTTAATCCTTACGCCGTCACCGGTCTGCTCGACCGTGTAGACGCCAGAGTCGCCCTTGTTCGCGCTATCGACTTTGTTAAACGCGGTGTCCTCTTCCTCGACACTCAGCACGTCGACGCCCGCCGTGCCGCCCTGCTGGTTGGTGCCCGTATTGATCTCCCAAAACACGCCGTTGATGTCGTCGTCGAAATCAAACTGGCGCCCCTCGACAACGGTCAACGACCCATCGGCCTCAACCGTGGCGCCGATGTAGGTTTGGCTCATGGAATAGCCGTCGGCGTGCGCGGCGGCGGGCAGTAGCAACAATGCAAGCGCGACGAGTGCGCAGACGGAAGCAAATCGCGCGAATAGGCGACGCTGCCGATAGGTCTTGGCAACGGGGGCGTTCATAGGCACATCCTTTGTCTGTAAAACCAACAGCGCCATTGTCCCACGTTTGCGGGTACGCATGACGAACATCTAGGCGACCGGAGCGCCAAACGGGATGAAAGTCACCCCGCACCGCCAGCAGTTAGTCATTGGGGACGTTCTTAAATGACTAGTCGTTAGGGACACTCTTTGGCATGGCATGCGCCAACGATAGATACCACTTCACAGCTCCGTCACAGGTGTGCCTATGAAGTGTGGCCGCGCCATCCGCTGATTGACCCGCCAGCCGAGGGGCATAAAGCAGTTGAGCGAAAACGGTTTGCCCCTTTGCCGTCCGCTCGAGGATCATGTCCCCCTTTTCCGCGGAAACCCCGGCAGTTGCGAAGAGCTGCCGGGGTTTCTGTCGTGTATAAGGCCGAGTCGGTGCGCGGCGATCGAGCTGTCGAGCCGGTGGTCCGGCACGCGCAACGCGCGGCCTCGGCAACTTGCAGGCCACGGCAGCGTCTCCCCATCGCGCCCCGCGCTATACTCGTCCGCATGGATATCAAAGCACGCAACATAGCACCGCCCGCCGCGGACGCGCCAACGACGCCGTCCGCCTCCGCTCCCGCGCCCGTTGTGGGCCGCTTTGCCCCGTCGCCCTCGGGCCGCATGCACTTGGGCAACGTGTTCAGCTGCCTGTGTGCGTGGCTTTCGGCCCGCAGCCAGGGCGGCCGCATCGTACTGCGCATCGAGGACCTGGACGATCGCTGCAAGCGTCCGGAACTTGCCGCTCAACTGGTCGACGACCTGGCATGGCTAGGGCTCGAGTGGGACGAAGGCCCCTACTACCAGCACGATCGCCTGGACTTGTACGAGGATGCCCTGCGCCAGCTGCAAGACGCCGGCCTCACCTACCCCTGCTTTTGCACACGTGCCGAGCTCCACGCCGCAAGCGCACCGCACGCCAGCGACGGCACGCCCATCTACCGCGGCGCCTGCCGAGGCCTTTCTGCCGAGGAGGTTGCCCGCCGCAGCATCCTGCGCGCTCCGGCCACGCGCCTGCGCGTGCCCGCCGTCGACGACCTCGCAGACGATGTGATCGAATTTGTGGACCGCACGTATGGTGCCCAATGCGAGGCGCTCGCCACTGAATGCGGCGACTTTTTGGTGCGCCGCAGCGACGGCGTGTTTGCCTATCAGCTAGCCGTGGTGGTCGATGACGCCGCCATGGGCGTCACCGAGGTCGTGCGCGGATGCGACCTGCTGGGCTCCACGCCGCGCCAAATCTACCTGCAGCATCTGCTGGGACTTCCCACGCCGCACTACGCGCACATTCCGCTGCTCATGTCATCGGACGGCCGCCGCCTTTCCAAGCGCGATCGCGATCTGGACCTGGGCGAGCTCCGCACCCGCTTTGGCACACCCGAGGCACTGTTGGGATGGCTCGCCGGGCAAACAGGCATCGCGCCGGACACCACGCCGCGTACCGCCGAGCAGCTGGTCGAGCACTTTAGCTGGGACGTCATCCGCGCGCATCGGGAGAACATCACTGTAACGGTCGAGTAGCCAGCCACCCCGCCTCTACGCAACATCCCAGGGCTGGAGTTCGTCGCCCAAGCGAACGATGCAGTCGTAGAGCACGGTGTGACGCTCGGCCGGGTTGGTATCCCGATGAAAATGCCCGTAGTACCAGCGCTTGTAGTCCAAGCGGTCTTCCAGCTCATCGAAAAATGCCGTAAGCCGATCAACGGAGGGGCAATTCCAGCCGGACGCTGGATAAAGCGTGGACGAAAGCATGCGCGTAGAGCAGGTGTGAGTGATCACGTAGTCGACCGTCCAGCCCACGCTGTCGAGCTTTGCCCGCGCCTCCTCAAAGTTGCGCTCGTCCGGCAGCTCCTGCGGCCACCAGCTGGAATACGGAATGCGGTATTCCTTGTCCACGCTCGTGGCGCCGCCCATGGTAAAGACCGTTGAGCCGTCGAGCTCAAAAACCTCACCGCGCGTCAGGCGTCGGATGGGCGAGGTGTCCGACAGACGCTGCGTCAGGCCGCCGTGCCACAGCTCCATGGGGCGCTCCGACCAGTGATCGAAACGCTCGTGGTTGCCGTCGACAAACAGCACGGTATAGGGGCGCGACTCCAGCCAGGCGATGTCGGCACATTCCTCGGCAGAGAAATCCCACGGAAAGCCAAAGTCGCCCGCGATGATGAGATAGTCGTCACTTGTCAGACCATCCCCAAGATCCCAGTCGCGAAGCTTTTGCATGTCGACGCCGCCGTGAATATCGCCCGTCACATAGACCGTCATCGGATCACCACTTCCCTGTAAGTCGCTAGCCCACATTCTGCACGATCACTAAGTCAACCGTTCCAGCCCTTCCATCCTTTGGGACCTACCCCTCGCTCTTCCATCCAAACGGGTCAAACACCCAAAAGATCAGATCGAGCACGCCGCCGGTCATCGTGGCGCCGGCAAGAGCCATGCAAACATGCAGAAAGCTGGCACTTCGGAGCACGTCGAACGGCCCCAGAACAGCCAGCAGCGCGACCGCTGCGCCGGCTACGCACAGCGCGAGGCACGGCCCCGCGTCCTTTACGCACTTCTTTGCGAGATGCTTTGCGTTGTCACTCATCGGTATCGAACTCCTTAGAGGGTCGTTGTTCAGACGCATGCCGCCGCGGCAGAGCGGGGCGGCAGGGTAAGTGTCACATGCTGTGCGGACATCAATGGAGAAACCGCCTGCTCGACCAACCTTTGACGCCGTTTTGCACCGGCACCACATCCCCCGCTATCGAGGTCTAATACTTTTCCCACCGCTACCCAAAAACTCATCCAACATTAATCTTGGCTCAAGAATCGCTTAATCTATAACCTGCACTATAGAGTTCGAACAAGGGGCGGGGCGGCGCCGCGCAACGCAGGCCGCCGAACGCAACGCTCGCGCCCATCGAACGAAAGGACAGGTCATGGACGACCTCGAAAAAGTTGAAACCATCCGCACCAAGTGCAACGTGAGCTACACCGATGCCAAGGCAGCGCTCGATGCCGCCGACGGCAACGTCCTGGATGCCATCATTTGGCTCGAGTCGCAGGGCAAGACCCAGACCACGTCGGCGCATGCCGCCACCGAGTCCGCGCCAGTCGATGAGCCCTCGGCCGAGATGGTCGCCGCGCAGGCCGCCTACGAAAAGTCGAGCGAAAAGACCGACTTCTCCAAGAAGATGGACAGCGTGTGGGAGTACCTCAAAAAGCTCTTCCGCCTGAGCCTGGACACCAAGTTTATCGCCACGCGCCGCGATGCGATAATCCTCAACATTCCCATCCTGATCCCCATCGTCGCCCTGTTTGCCTGGGGCGCCACGATTTGGCTGATGCTGCTTGGCCTGTTCTTTGGCATGCGCTACCGCATCGACAGCGACGGCGACGTGCCCGGCAGCATCAACAACCTGATGGATCACGCCGCCGATGCCGCGGACGGCATCAAACAAAATCTGAACGACGACAAGTAATCACAGACAGGGGCACGCATGGCACGGATCCTGATCGTAGAGGACGAGGAGAAAATCGCCCGCTTTGTGACACTCGAACTGGAGCACGAGGGCTACCAGGTGGAGCACGCCGCCGACGGCCGCACCGCCGTGGACCTGGCACTGGAGCACGACTACGATCTGATCCTGCTCGATGTATTGCTGCCGCAGCTCAACGGCATGGAGGTCTTGCGGCGTGTCCGCAAGCACAAGGATGTGCCAGTGATTATGGTCACAGCGCGCGATGCCGTGATGGACAAGGTGGCAGGGCTCGATGCCGGCGCCGACGATTACCTGACCAAGCCGTTTGCCATTGAGGAGCTGTTCGCACGAATCCGCGTGGCGTTGAAGCGCGCGGAGGCCGTGCGGGCGGCTTCGGGCGTTGGCGGCGCCGGCGCCAGGGCGGGTATAGCGGGCGGCGCGGCCGCCGGTATCGCCACAATGTCCCCGGCAACCGACACGGCCCAGGCTTCCGCCTCGCCCTCCCCCGCCACGCTAACCGTGGGCTCGGTCGCGCTCGACCCCGATCGCCGCGAGGTTATGGTCGGTGGCTCACCCATCGTGCTGACTGCCCGCGAGTTCGACGTCCTCGCCCTGCTTATGGCGCATGCCGAGACCGTACTCACACGCGAGCGCATCGCGCACGAGGCGCTGGGCTACGAATACGTGGGCGACACCAACAACGTCGACGTGCACATCGCGCACCTACGCGCCAAGATCGAGGACGCTGGCGGCGCCCGCATCATCCAGACCGTGCGCGGGGTGGGCTATGTCTGCCGCGCGTAACGCCGAGACCAAGCGCGTCACATCCATCGCCCGTGCCATCAACTGGAGCTATATGTGGCACCGCCTGATGAGCTATGTCTGGCTCGATCTGCTGCTGATGGTGATTGCGGCGGCGATCCTCGTCTATGGATACAACCAGACGCTGCCCGACGGCGCGTTTACCGCGGGATGGATCCCCAGCGCCGCCGTTCGCGGCATATCGCTGACGCCCGCGCGCGGCTGGGACCTGGCCACGCTCACCTATACCGTCGAGCTTGCGCGCACCACCAAGACCTTCCCCCTCGCGCAGGACCTCGTCACGCTATGGCCTCTCTACCTTGTCGTTGTAGGTTGGCAGGTCATCAGCGTGCTCAACATGCTCGGCGGCGCCCGACGCGTACGCCGCACCATGGCACCGCTCAACGACCTGGCCCTACGCGTGGACGAGCTCGGCCGCATGCAGCTCTCCGGCGGCAAGATGGAAACGCTGGAGCAGGCCATCGAGCGAGCAAGTGTCGATTCGCCGAGCGTCACCACCGGCGACGCCGACCTGGCGAGCATCGAGGTCGCACTCAACCGTCTGCTGCGTCAGATGCAAGAGGCCAAGCTGCAGCAGATGCGCTTTGTCAACGACGCGAGCCACGAGCTGCGCACGCCCATCGCGGTGATTCAGGGCTACGTAAACATGCTCGATCGTTGGGGTAAGGACGACCCGGCCGTGCTGGCAGAGTCCATCACCTCGCTCAAGGCCGAAAGCGAGCACATGCAGGAGCTCGTGGAACAACTGCTGTTTTTGGCACGCGGAGATGCCGACCGCACCGTGCTGCGGCGCGTGAATACCAACCTGGCTGCACTGGTCGGCGAGGTGTGCGAGGAATCGCAGATGATTGATGCCGGGCACACATATCGGCTGGCTTTTGACGCTGCGTTTGCCAGCGACCCGCGCTGCGACGCGTCCGTCGATGTCGCGCTCGTGAAGCAGGCTCTGCGCGTGATCGTGCAAAACGCCGCCAAGTATTCGGACGCGGGAACGACCGTCACATTTGGCATAACACCCGATGCGGGCACGGGCACGGTCGACATAGCCGTTGAAGACGAGGGCATCGGCATGAACCAGGAATCCGCAGCTCACGCGTTCGAGCGGTTCTACCGTGCCGACAACGCACGCAATGCCGGCGCGCAGGGCTCGGGCCTGGGGCTCGCCATCGCCAAGTGGATCGTCGATAGCCACGGCGGTGTCATCGGTGTGACCTCGGTCGAGGGCGTCGGCAGCCGCTTTACGATTCGCCTGCCGCGGTAGGGGCGTCTCTCACGAATCGAAGGTGAATGCTTTTCCGCGAAGTGAACGACCTATTTTGGACCCCTGGAGCATCCGCACTTTTTGGCGCCAAAACCGCAGGGAAAACCTGACAAAACCGCAGGAAACGGTGCCTCCAAAGTGTCGATGCTCCAGGGGTTCGATTTCACTCGTTCACTTCGCGGAAAGCCATTCACCTTCGATTTACGGCAGCCCGTCAGTCACCCTCTCGGCATTAAAAATGGGGCAAGGCCACGCGCCTTACCCCATTTTTCGTTAGCTATGGCAGCTTGTGCGCTACTCGCGGCACAGGTGCACGGCGAAACCGGCGAACTCGCGCTTAAAGTACACGAGCTTGGTGCCGCCGTCGGGCAGCAGTACGCGCGACTCCTCGTTGACCTCGAGTCCGCGCTCGGCAAACCACTTCTCGGCCGCATCGATGTCGTTGACGGCAAAGCCGATGTGGCCCTTGGCGCCACGACCGTTCTGCTTCATGACCTCGACCAGCGAATCGTTAAAGTACGAAACCGGGGTCTCGATAACGGGCAGGCCCATCATCGTCGAGAACAGCTCCGCAATCTCCAAGGCGTCTGCCGGGTCGGCAGCGTTAATGCCCACATGGGCAACGCGCATACCAAAGAGCTCTACCGGATTGGCGTTCTGTTCACTCATGCAGTCAGCGCCTACTGAGCCATGACGTCAAGAACGGCCTTCTCGGCAGCGACGCGGTTCATGCCGGTCATGAAGGGCACGCCGCTCACGTACGGGCAGGTGAGGCCCTCGGGGGCAACGGTGGTGGCGATCAGCAGGTCGGCGCCCTCGTCGCAAACGTCCTTGGCCTCGGAGATGGCGCACTGCACGATCTCGTACTTGTCGGCGTAACCGTTGGCGTCGAGCAGGGTAGCGACCTTCTGGGCAACGAGCGTGGAAGTAGCAGCGCCAGCACCGCAAGCCAAAACGATCTTCTTCATAGGTAATGTCTCCCTTCGTGGTTTACTTTAGGTAAGTGTACCGCAGCGAGCGATGGCACTCAGCCTCGATGAGCTTTTATGCCAGTTTGCTTGCGCGCTGCGTATAATACATCTAGTACGTGTTGTCATACCGCTCGCTTTATGAGCGACTAAGGACCCTAATATGCCCGATTCCCGCACACTCTGGACCACCGTCGTTATCATCTGTATCGCCGTGTCGGTGTTCTTTAGCGTCAAAAAACGCACCACGTTTAAGCGCCTGCAACAGCTTATGGCTGCCAAGCAGTGGGACGAGTTCGATCGCCTGCTCGACGCCAAGCTCACCAGTATGCTGTACCCGCGCTATAACCGCGACTACCTGCGCCTGAACTCATATCTGCTGCGCGAGGACCACAAGCGCGCCGACGAGATGTTCGACCTGCTGCTGGGGCTCAACCTGCCCAAAATGCAGCGCGTCGACCTGGTGATCAAGGCTTTTAACTACTACGTTGGCCAGGAGGACCGCAAAAAGTCCAAGGAGCTGCTGCACGAAATCAAGGGCTTTGAGGGCGGTCAGGCCGAGGCAGTCGCACACGAATGCCAGCTGATGTACGACACGATGATCTTGAAGCGCCATAACGACATTCCCGAGCTGGAGCGCATGCTCAAGGAGGCCGGTGACGACAAGGTCAAGAGCTGCCGCCTGGAATACCTGCTGGCCCTGCAGTACAAGAACAAGGGCGACGAAGCCAAGTTCCAGGAGTTCCTGGAGAAGTCGGGCCAACACTCGATGGCCGTCAACGCGTAACGGACGGCTTGTGCTAGACTTCTAGTCTCACGGGGGCGTGGCGGAATTGGCATACGCAGGAGACTTAAAATCTCTCGCCGCAAGGATTGTGGGTTCGAGTCCCACCGCCCCTACCAGCCTTACAACAACGGAAATTTT
>URWQ01000043.1 GCA_900551635.1 uncultured Collinsella sp.
ATGCGGATAGCGCCGGCAGGGCACTTTTTGGCGCACATGCCGCAACCGATGCAGCTCGTGTCGCAAATCTTGCGGGCGATGGCGCCCTTATCGGTGTTGTTGCAGCGCACCAGGATGTTCTGGTAGCCGGGGACGAAGGCAATCACGCGCTGCGGGCACGCCATGCCGCACAGGCCACAGCCCGTGCACTTGGAGCGGTCCACGCGGGCGATGCCATCGACCAGCGCAATGGCGCCGTGGGGGCAGGCCGTGACGCAGGCGCCACAGCCAATGCAGCCTTCGCTGCAGCGGGCGTCGCCGCCTGCGGAGGCGCAACCGCTTCCGCAGGCAACGTAGGCCACGTTATGTTGAATGGATTTGGCCATAAGAGACTCGCCTATTTCTTAAGAAGGTACGAATAGTTGTCGCGCACAGCCCTGATGGTCAGGCGGACGGCCTCGGGAAGACCGGTGTTGACGGCATCGACCGAGACGGTGCGGACCGTGCCGGCGACGCGGACCTTAAAGTGGTCCTCGTCCACAGCCAGGAAGCCCTCGTTCTCGGAGTTCTCCATGTCCTGCTCGCTCCAGAACAGGGTGAGCTTGTCCTTGTAGGGACGGCCCTCCTGGTAGGGGCAGAACACAGCGCAGTTGCCGCACTCGTTGCACATGCCGTCGACGTGGACGACCTGATGCCTGGCGAGACCCGGCACCTTAATGGCAACGTTGGCGCGGTTGGGGCACACATCGCAGCAGACCTCGCACACCGAGCCGCAGCCCAGGCAACGAGTCTTGGTGCAGTTGCGCTTGTCGCGGCACAACGACCCCTTGCGCTCGTAGCAGGCGTCCTCGCGACCGGCCTGAGCATTCTGGTCGGCGTACTTGTTAAAGTCCACGCCGACGATGGCACGGGCGACCTCGGCGGCGTCGGCAATAGCCTCGACCACGGTAGCAGGACCGCGACGGCAGTCGCCGGCAGCCCAAACGCCCTCGACGCCGGTGGAGGTGGCGGCAAGGCGGCCGCGACGGTCGTGCTCGACGCCCGCGGCATCGTACAGGCTGGCATCGATGCCCTCGCCCACGGCGCAGATCACCGTGGTGGCGGGAAGCTCGACGGTCTCGCCCGTGGCGACGGGGCTGCGACGGCCGCTTGCATCCGGCTCGCCAAGCTCCATAACGTCGCAGGTCAGCACGGCGCCGTTGAGCGCCTTAGGCGCCAGCAGCTCGCAGAACTCAACGCCGTCGGCAAGAGCAAGATCGAGCTCTTCCTCGTCGGCGGGCATCTGCTTCTTGGTGCGGCGATACACCAGGCGCACGCTCTTCACGCCAGCCAGGCGCTTGGCCACGCGAGCCGCGTCCATGGCGGTGTTGCCGGCGCCAATGACTACGACGTCCTCGCCCAGCTCGAGCTTCTCGCCCTTCTTGGCGGCCTCGAGGAACTCCAGCACGTCGAGCTCGGCACCCTCCCCCAAGCCCGCAGAGCCGGGCATCCAGGCACCGGTGGCCACGACCACGTCAGTAAAGCCTTGAGCCTTGAGTTCGTCGATGGAATCCACGCGAGCGTTGAGCTGTACCTTGGCGCCAAAGGCCAGGCAGAGCTCGGCATCGTGGGAGATATCGTCGCTCGCGATACGGAACTCGGGGATCACGTGACGGACCACGCCGCCGAGAGAGTCGCGGGCCTCAAAGATGGTGACGGGCACGCCGGCACGCGTCAGGAAGAACGCCGTCGCCAGGCCGGCCGGGCCGCCGCCGATAACGGCAACGTTGCGCTCGCCGTCGTTTGCGATGGCCTGGACACGCAGCTTGGGCAGCACGGCGGTCATGGCCTCGCGGGCGGCCTTGAGCTTGCTGGCGCGAATCTGGGCGCCCTCGGGCTCGTAGAACGCACGCTCGCAGGCACGGCCGCAGGGATGCGGGCAGATGGTGCCGGTAATGAACGGCAGAGCGTTGCGCTCGATGATGATGTTGAGCGCGTCCTCGTAGCGGCCCTCGTCAACAGCCGCCAGGTAGGCGGGAATGTCCTGCTGGATGGGGCAACTCGTACGGCACGGCGTGGTAAAGCAGTCGGAAAGCGGGCTCTTGCCGGCGACCTTGCGATCGGGCAGCGGGCGCAACGGCTTCTTGTAAAGCGGGTTGGTGAGCGAATCGGTCTGGATCGCGGTCACGGCGTCGAGAGAGACGCCCTCAAACGGCTTGCCGTCCAGATCGGTAAACTCGCCAGCCATCTGGCTAAAGCGCTCGTAGCCACCGGGCTTGAGCACGTCGGTCGCCAGGGTGACGGGCCAAATGCCGGCATCGTACAGGGCGCGGATGTTGTAGACCGTGGCGCCGCCGGAGTAGCTGATGCGCAGCTTGCCATCAAACTGCTCGGTAATGCGGCGGGCAGCCTCGATGGTCAGCGAGAACAGCGAACGGCCGGACATGTACATCTCGGTGGAGGGCAGCTCGTTTCTCGTCACGTCGACGGGGAACGTGTTGGTCAGCTTGACGCCAAATTCCAGGCCGCGCTCGGCGCACAGGGCAATCAGGCGCTCGAACATAGGCACGGCATCGGCCCACTGCAGGTCCTCGCGGAAGTGCGTGTCATCGAAGACGATGTAGTCAAAGCCCAGCTCGTTGAGGCGCTGGCGGGCAAACTCATAGCCCAGCAGCGTGGGGTTGCACTTGATGTAGGTGTTGAGACCCTTCTCGGTAATCAGATAGGTCGCGATGCGCTCGATCTCCGCCGGCGGGCAGCCATGCAGCGTGGACTCGGTAATGGAGTTGGAGACGCGCGCCGGGATGGACTCGACAAACGCGGCATCGACATGCTCAAACTTGTCCAGGTTGGCGAGCGCCCACGTGCGGCACTCGTTCCAAACCTCGGAGCCGCTGGCGTCCTTCATGCCCTCAATGTACGCATCGACCTTGGGGCTCTTGATGCCCTCGAGGTCATAACCCACGGACATGTTGAAGACAAAACCATCCGGGCTGCCCAGGCCGTACTCGCGAGCGATCAGGTGGCAGGCAAACCATGCCTTCACGTACTCGGCAAAGGCCTGCTGAACCTCGAGCTCGGTCGACCACTCGCAGTTGTAGCACTCGTCCTGCGCCACGATGCAGGGCTTGTTCACACACTTGGAGAGCTCCTCGCCGTCCATAACCTGAACGGTCTTGAGCTCAAAGAAGCGGGAACCGGCCACGTAGGATGCCACGATGTTCTGGGCAAGCTGCGTGTTGGGGCCGGCGGCCGGGCCAAACGGAGTCTCGATGCGCTCGTCAAAAATGGGAAGCGCGCCCTCCTGGTTGGTCGTGACCATCTTACGCACGCCAAAGATGGCGTCCTGGGTCTTGTGCTCCTCGATGATCCAGTTCATCAGCTGCGAAAACGGGATCGGTCTCATGATGTCGCTCATAATGAGCTCCTCTCTGTAGCGCCCGGCGAGACCGCGCGGCGGGCGCAAATACGGTGTAGCGCTAGCACAGCGCCGGCGACCCCGCGGAGGTCGCCTATACGCGCGTCGGATGCGGCGAAACATCCGGCGCGCGTGAATCTACTTGTAATTAGTAGGCGCGATCGTTGAGCGTGCTCCAGAGCTTCTTAGACTCAGCCATGGTCCACGCGTTGATTTTGTCCTCATCAATGCCAACGAACTCGCGATCCTTGTACAGGACGCGGCCGTTGATGATGGTGGTGCGGCAGTTTTTGCCCATCATGCCAAAGAGCATGTGGCCGTCGATGTTCTCCTCGCTCAACGGCGTAAAGGGCTTGTAGTCCATGACGATGACGTCGGCGGCAGCGCCGGGCTCAAGCACACCGAGCTTGCGATCGAAGTACTTGCTGGCCATCTTGGCGTTGTTCTCGAACAGCATCGTCATGGCCTCGCACCAGCCCACGTTGGGCATGGCGGCGTTGTGGCGCTGAATGATCAGGAAGACCTTAAGGCTCTCGAGCATATCGTGGGTGTAGGCGTCGGTGCCCATGCACACGGGGATGCCGCGGCGGAAGAACTCGAGCACGGGGGCGCAGCCCACGGCGTTTCCCATATTGGATTCGGGGTTGTTGACGAGCCAGGTGCCGGACTCCTTGACGATATCCATCTCGGCAGGCGTCACGTGGATGCAGTGGCCCAGCATGGTGTCGGGACCCAGCAGGTTGTGCTGCAGCAGGCGCTCGACCGGGCTGATGCCGCCGCGGTTGAGGCGGGAATCCCACACGTCATTCATGCCCTCGCACACGTGGATGTGGAAACCGGTCAGGCCGTTGTTGGCCTCGGCCATCTTGTCCATGGTCTCGTCCGAAAGCGTAAAGGTAGCATGTCCGCCAAACATGGCGGCGATCATGTGGTTGTCGTTATCGCGACGCTCCTTGGCAGCCCACTGGGCAAACTCGGCGTTCTCGGCAATAGCCTGGTCGCACTTTTCCTGGCCACGGCGGTCGGAGACCTCGTAGCACAGGCACGAACGCATGCCCAGCTCCTGAGCGGCGTCCTTAATGGTAAAAAGGCTGCCCGGGATCTCGCAGAAACTCGCATGGTGATCGAAAATCGTGGTGACGCCGTCGCGGATGGAGTCCAAGATCGTGGCATAGGCGCTGGCCTTGGTGCCGTCGAGCGTCAGGTTGTCGTCAATCTTCCACCACTGCTGCTCAAGATTCTCCAGGAAGTTGGTGGGGTTGCAGCCCTTAATGGCAAGGCCGCGGGCCAGACCCGAGTAGATGTGGGTGTGGCAGTTGATGAGTCCGGACATGATGAGGTTGCCCTGGGCGTCGACGTACTCGGCATCCGGGTACTTGGCCTTGAGCTCGCACTCGGGGCCCACTTCGACGATCGTATCTCCGTCAATGGCGACCGCACCGTTTGGAATAAACGGGGTCTGAGCGTTGCGGGTAAAGACGGAACCGTTAGCGACCAGAAGCATAAATGCTCCCTTCAACATCAGGGGCGGGGTTTGACACCTCTGACATGGCGGAGTGCGAAGCGCCGGCCTACACCGGAAACGGGCCCTCTCCCGTCAACGCTTCACCAAAGGGACAAACCCTTTGAAGTGCGGCTTGGCGCCGCATGGCGTCGGCGGACGAGGCGATGCGTCCGCCGACGACTAGCACCGAATTGGTTACTTCTTGCTCTCGGGCAAGACCAGATCCACGGCAGCGTCCTTGGCAGCATCGATATGCTGAGCCACGACCGGCGTCTGCGGGAGGATCAGGTTAAGGACAATGGCCATGATGGCGGTGGGGGTTACGGCATTGGAGCCGATGACGGTGGACACCCAGGTGGGCATGCCCTCGCCGGCAAGGCAACCGCTGGCCATCCAGATACCCAGGCCAAAGACAACAGAGGTGCCGACGATGGTGGTGGTGCGCTGCGTGAGGCCCTCGCGGGTGAACATGCGCACACCGTTCATGGTGATGGTGCCAAAGACGCCGACGGTCGCGCCGCCGATGACGGGCTGCGGGATGGCGGAAAGGACGGCAGAGAGCTGCGGGAACAGGCCGGCGATGGCAAAGACGGCCGCGATGATCACAAAGACCCACTTGTTGACGACCTTGTTGGAGCAGATGATGCCCACGTTCTGGCCAAGGGCGCTGGTGGGAAGACCGCCCAGCAGGCCGCCGACCATAGAGGTGAGGCCCTGGGACACAATAGCGCCGGAGAGCTCGCGCTCGGTGGGCATACGGTCGATGGAGCCCAGGCAGGCAGCGGAGACGTCGCCGATAACCTGGATGGCGACCATGGGGAACACGACGGCGAGGGTAATGCAGACCTCGGGATCAAACTCGAGCGCGTAGGGCATGAGCTTGGGAAGGGCGAAGACCTGAGCGGTGGCGACGCTGGAGAAGTCGATCATGCCAAAGGGGATGGAGACGATCATGCCAACGATCATGCCAAAGAACACGGATCCCAGCTTGAGCGTGCCCTTGCCAAAGTTGGCGAGCGCAAAGACCACAGCGAAGGTGATCAGGGCGACGCACCATGCCTGCGGGGTGCCCCACAGCGGCGTACCCATACCGCCGGCCATGTACTTGACGGCCGTGGGATAGAGAGAGACGCCAATGGAGAAGATGACCGTACCGGTCACGACGGGCGGGAACAGCCACTTGATCTTGCTGTAGGCCAGACCAAAGAGGACCGCAACGGCGCCGCCGACGATCTCGCCGCCCAGCAGCGCGCCAAAACTAAAGCCCGAGGCGCCCATGGCCTGCAGGGCCGGCAGGAACGCGAACGAAACGCCCATGACGATGGGCAGGCCGCCGCCAATGCGACGGAAGGGAGCGAAGGCCTGAAGGGCCGTGTCGATTGCCGAAAGAATGAGTGCAACCTGAATGATGTCGGTGCTCTGCTGGCTATTAAAGCCGTAGACGCCGGCCATGATGACCGCCGGGGTAATGATGCCGGCAAACGATGCCAGTACGTGCTGAAGGGCACACGGGATCATTTCCTTAACGGGAGGCATGCCTTCGCGAGTGAACAGGGCTTCAGTGCCGTTCGTAACCGTCTCCTGGGTCATTTGACCACCAATCCTCGAAATAGTTGTTTTCGCATCTAACGCTCTATTGTGACGCAGTGCGGGGTTGAGGTTGTGCCTTCGTTGCATATCGTATTAAAGATGATTCTCATTCTCAATAATAATTTTTTGTTATCAGACTATTCTTCAGCTGAGATAACGCATTTCCGCAGGTCAGGAAAGTGTCTAGTCAAAATAACATCTAACTATTCTTTTGGTCGACCGTTTACCGCCAAATTCCTACCGTTCGTCTGTATTACGCAATGTACCTGCGGATATACGAGATGATGAGCAGCGTGTTACCATGATAAAAAATTGTTATGAACACTTCGATAGAACCCAAAGGAGTTGCCCGTGAACGAGACCGTACGTCGCTTTTTGCCGATGGTCGATTTCCTGGAGCAGGTACTCGGTAAGAACAGCGAGATCGTCCTGCACGATTTCTCGGATCCCGACCACGCCATCGTCGATATCCGCAACGGCATCGTAAGCGGCCGCCAGGTCGGCGGTCCCGCCACCGACCTGGCACTCAAGATCATGCACGACGCCAAGTATCGTGACCTGCCGTTTATTACGGGCTACGAGGGGCGCGGTGCCGGTGGCAAGACGTTGGAGTCGGCGACGTACTTTATCCGCGAGAATGACGAGATTGTCGGTATGCTCTGCGTCAACACCGACCTCTCGACCGTGCGCTCCATCAACGCCATGGCGCAGCAGCTCATGGCGTGCTTCGACGCGGCGCCTAGACAGGCAGAGCCCGCGTCTATCGAGGTCGAAAGTCTTTCGGAGTCTACACAGGAGCTCATCGACCGCAGCATTGCCGAGTTGCTGAGCGCGCGCGGGCTGGATGTAGCATCGCTTGGTCAAAGCGACCGCGTGGACGTCATTCGCCACCTCAACGGCAACGGGGTGTTCATGCTCAAGGGTGCCGTGGCCTGCGCCGCCACCGCGCTGGGCATCTCGGAGCCCAGCGTCTACCGCTACCTGCAAAAAGTCCGCAAGGAAGGCTAAACGTTAACCCTTGGGGACGGAGGGAAACGGATCATTTTTGTCGCATCGCTTGACAAAAGACCCTGCAGTTCACACGCACTGCAGGGTCTTTTTGCATGTCATGTTTTGTTTTCGCCAACGTCTTAGAGAGCGGCGACGACCTCGATCTCGACCAGACCGCCGGCCGGAAGAGCGGCAACCTGGAAAGCGCTGCGCGCGGGGAACGGAGCCTCGAACTTGGAAGCGTAGATCTCGTTCACGGCAGCGAAGTCGGCGATGTCGGCCAGGTAGACCGTGGTCTTGACGACATCGGCAAAGGTGGCGCCGGCAGCGGTCAGCAGAGCCTCGACGTTAGCAAGGGACTGCTTAGCCTGGGCCTCGACGCCCTCGGGCATCTTGCCGGTTGCGGGGTCGATGCCCAGCTGGCCGGACAGGAACACCATGTTGCCGGTCTGGATGCCGGGGGAATACGGGCCGATGGCTGCAGGTGCGTTATCGGAAGACACGACGGTCTTGCTCATGTTTTTCTCCTTACGATCAGATAGAGAGCGTGAGCGCGGCGTTCACACCGGGAGGCACAATTCGGTCTGAACACCGCGCTTGATTTGGGATAGTACTCAAGGTTTCCGCGCGATGCAAGATTATTATCACGTTGCGAGAATATTTTATCGCCCAACGGCGCCTGTCAGCCGCTGAACGGCACGACCGGGCGGTGAAGCTCAAAATGGTCCGTTTCCCTCCGTCCCCATCGGATCAGGCGGTCCATAGGGGACAGAGGGAAACGGATCATTTTTGCTGCAAGGGCTGCTGAAGACTTTATCCTGCTTGGGCCACAGGGCTCGTCTGCCGCAACAGCACCACTATACTTTTGAATATCTGAGCATTTTGAAAGGCAGGATATGACCGCAACCGCCAGTCGAACCACCAACCGCAGACCCGAGCTCTTGGCCCCCGCCGGAGGCCCGGAGCCCTTTGCCGCCGCACTCGCTGCCGGGGCAGACGCCATCTACTGCGGCATGGGAAGCTTCAACGCCCGCCGCAAGGCCACCAACTTTACCGACGAGGCCTTTGAGCAAGCCTGCCGCGCCGCGCATCTAGCCGGGTCGCGCGTCTACGTCACGGTCAACATCGTCATCAAGCAGTCCGAGATGGGCGATGCACTGCAGCTCATTCATCGCTGCTCCACGCTGGGCGCCGATGCCTTCATTATCCAGGACTGGGGTCTGTTCTTTGAGGCCAAGCGCACCATGCCCGGCATCGAGACACATATCTCGACCCAGGCGAACATCCACGACGACCGCGGAACCCTTTGGTGCCGTGAGCAGGGCGCCGACCGCGTGACTCTCTCGCGCGAGCTCTCCATCGACGAAATCGCCGCCATTCACGACGCCGCGCCCGATGTGGACCTTGAGGTCTTCAGCCATGGCGCCATCTGCTTTTGCTACTCGGGCCTGTGCCTGCTGTCGAGCTTTGCCATGGCGGGACGATCGGCCAACCGCGGCATGTGCGCCCAGCCCTGCCGCCTGCCCTACGAGTTGATCGACGAGAACGGTCGCGCGCTCTCCCCTGCCGGTCGCGAGCGCGCGCTGTGCCCGCGTGACACCAACACCTCACAGCTTGTTCGCCGTCTGTATGACGCCGGCGCCGCATCGCTCAAGCTCGAGGGCCGCATGAAGGCACCCGATTACGTGTACTCCATCGTTGATGTGTATCGTCACGAAATTGACGACATGCTATCCGGAGCCGCCGTTGCCAAGGACGAGGAA
>URWQ01000044.1 GCA_900551635.1 uncultured Collinsella sp.
GTTGGCGGCATTTGGGGGGCCCCTCCCCTCCCCGCCAGCCAATCGGATACTCGAACAGCACGGCTCGACCCCCGTCAACTGGACTTGCCTCGGCTAACAATCGATGCATCAAAAACGCGCCCGACGGTTTTCTGTCGGGCGCGTTTCCTATTCGGGCCAAATAAATTGTGTGCGGCCGGCCTCGCCGCCATCGATCAGCAGACTCTGCCCGGTCATAAACCGGTTGGTCACGCCCACAAAGTAGATCCACTCGGCGATCTCTTGGGCAGTGGCCCAGCGCTCAAGCGGCGTGAGCTCCATAATCTGGTTCCACAGGTGCTCGTCTTCCATCACGCAACGGTTGAGCGGCGTGATAACGCCGCCCGGGTCCACACTGTTGGCGATGGCCTGCGGTGCCAAGCGGTTTGCAAGGTTCTTGGTGTAGGCGATAACGCCGCCCTTGCTGGCGGCATAGACGGGAAACTCCGACCCCGTATGCCCACTCGCCGACCCCACATTGACCACGGATTTGATAGCGGGCGCCGGCTTGGCGACAAGCCCCTCCCCCACAAAAGCGTAGCGCTCGGTCACGTTGATGGTGCCACACAGGTTGGCGGCGATATCGTCGGCCGAATCCTGCGTACCGGCAACGTTCACGATCACTTGGGGTTCAAGGTCGCCTGGAAACGAGTCCGGTTCGCGAACATCAACGATCAGATGGCGGTAGCGCTCGTGCTCGATCGCTGCCGGCAGCAGATCAAAGCCCACGACCTCGTGGCCCTCGTCCAAAAAGCGCTGCACGCACGCGGCTCCGATACCGCCCGAAGCGCCCGTGATCAAAACCCGCATACTTGCTCCTTAGGCGGTTGCGTGGCGCTCGAGGTACTCGGAGCCCACGTTCTCGCGCTCCCAGCCGCGCACGACCTTGTAGCCCACGGGGCTCAGGAAGACCTCGCACAGCAGCTCGGCGACAGCGCCCGTCAGCGAGCACATAAGGACCTGCACCCAGGTCCAGCCGAAGAACGTGTGGCTCACCACAATGGCAAAGACCAGGTTGTCGATAAACTGGCCAACACCCGTGGACACATAGGAGCGGAAGGCGAAGCTCGCAAAGTTATTCTTTTTGAGCATGCGGCCGAGCGACTGGTTGAGCGTGGAGTTAACCACGGCAGAAACGAGCATTGCCAGCGAAGAGCCCAGCACCACGTACCAGGTGCCGCCGATGGTGGCGTTAAGGGCGGTGTTGACCTCGATCATGCCCGTGTCGTAGTAGGCGCCCCACATGCCGGGCGTGAGCGAACATGCCCAAAAGCACAGGCTCACGGCGAGGTTGACCAGCAGCGCGAGGATAGAGATTTTGATGGATGCCTTGGCGCCAAAGCGCTTGCAGATCATGTCCTGGCACAAAAACGAGACCCAGCTCACCACAAAGCCGCAATCGAGTGCCAGATACGGCAAGCTGATAAGCTCCTTGTTGGCCAGCAGGTTCATCATGATGACGCTCACGAAAAACAGCGAAACCGTTGCCGCGGGAATGCTCCGCAACAGGACCTTGTAGTCCTCCATGACCTTCTTGATCATTATGTACTCCTTTGGTTTTAGGTTTAACGAGCAGGATATCGGACCCGAACTGCTCGGACGTCTCGGTCTTGAGACGACGGTGGGTATGATAGCCGCTCGCGCGGCATCAGGCAAGCGAACGGCGCGGCAGCTCCGCAGGGCCACCGCGCCGATGCGTTAAAAGGCCACGTTGCCAAACTCCGACAGGATCAGGTCGGGGTTGTGGTCGGTTGCCCAATCCACGTTCCACGGGCTCGTGAACAGCAGCAGCTTACCGCCGCGCATGTCCTCGACGCGCAGCGTGTCGCGCGTGAGCGAAAGGCCCGGGATATCAATAGTGTCGGGGTCGTTCTGGATCCAGCGGATGTCCGTATAGGGCAGCGGCTGGCGACGAACCTCAACACGGTACTCAGCCTTGAGGCGGCGCTCGAGCACCTCAAACTGCAGCACGCCGACCACGCCCACGATGACGCTCTCCATGCCGGCGCCCAGCTCGCGGAAGATCTGGATGGCGCCCTCCTGGGCAAGCTCCTCCATACCCTTGACGAACTGCTTGCGCTTGAGCGTATCGACCTGCGTAATGCGAGCGAACATCTCGGGGGCAAACGTCGGGATCTGCGGATACTGCACGTGGCGCTTGCCAGAGCACACGGTGTCGCCGATGCTAAAGATACCCGGATCGAACAGGCCCACGATATCGCCCGCGTACGCCTCGTCAACAATCGCGCGGTCATCGGCCATCATCGAGGTGCCCGTGGCCAGCTTGAGTTTACGGTTGCCCTGCATGTGGAAGGCATCCATGCCACGCTCGAACTTGCCCGAGCAAATGCGCACAAAGGCGATGCGGTCTCGGTGGTTCTTGTCCATATTGGCCTGGATCTTAAACACAAAGCCGCTAAAGTCGTCGCGGCAGGGATCGACCGGCTCGCCGGTGAGCGTATCGGTATAGGCGCGCGGCGTCGGGGCCAGACGCAGGAACTCCTTGAGGAAGGGCTCCACGCCAAAGTTGGTGAGCGCCGAGCCAAAGAACGCCGGGCTCAGCTTGCCGCAGGCCACGGCATCCAAGTCGAGCTCGTCGCCGGCGCCATCGAGCAGCTCGATGTCGTCCATCAGGTTCTTATGGTTCTCTTCGCCAATAAGCTCGTCCATGGAGGGGTCGCCCAGCTCAGCCTCGACCTCGGCGACCTTCTTGGTGGCGTTGGCGTGGCCATCGCCCTCAAAGGCAATGACGCGACGGGTCTGACGGTCGAACACGCCGCGGAAGTTGCGGCCACTGCCGATCGGCCAGTTCATGGGATACGTATTGATGCCCAGGACGTTCTCGATCTCTTCCATGAGCTCAAACGGGTCGCGAGCCTCGTGGTCGAGCTTGTTCACAAAGGTAAAGATGGGAATGTGGCGCAGCGTGCAGACCTTAAAGAGCTTTTTGGTCTGGGCCTCGACGCCCTTGGCGCCGTCGATGACCATGACAGCGGCGTCGGCGGCCATAAGGGTACGGTAGGTATCCTCCGAGAAGTCCTGGTGACCGGGGGTATCGAGGATGTTGACGCAGGCGCCGTTGTAGGTGAACTGCAGCACCGAGGAGGTGACGGAGATGCCGCGCTCCTTCTCGATGTCCATCCAGTCCGAGACGGCATGCTTGGCCGAGCTCTTGCCCTTGACCGAGCCGGCAGTCTGGATGCTGCCGGTATAGAGCAGCAGCTTCTCGGTAAGCGTGGTCTTACCGGCGTCCGGGTGGCTGATGATCGCGAATGTGCGGCGCGACGAGATTTCATCCGACAGGCTTGCCATGCGGATCCTTTCTTGCGTTCAATATGCATTACGTCGATGTAACTGCCTTATTGTAGCCGTGAAACCTCGCCATAGGGCACCTATCAGGACAAATTCATCAGTTGGGGTCTGGGTAGCCGGCTTAATCCGTATTTGCCTCTTGCATAACTGTGCATAGTGTATATATACTGTGCTTACCGGTTATATACACGTGTAGCCCAACAGCTAAGGAGCCGCTGTGGACATTATCCTATCCAATTCGAGCGACAAGCCCATCTACGAGCAGATATCCTCGCAGGTCAAAGCTCAAATCCTTTCGGGCACGCTCGCCGCGGGAGCCAAACTCCCCAGCATCCGCGCACTCGCGAGCGACCTGGGCGTGAGCGTCATCACCACCAAGCGCGCCTACGCCGATCTGGAGCAGCTCGGGTTTATCTGCACCGTGCAGGGCAAGGGCTGTTTTGTCGCCGAGGGCAACCAAGAGCTCTTGCGCGAAAACCAGCTCTGCCATATCGAAGAGCTGCTTACGCAGGCGGCAGAACAAGCCGAAGCCCTGGGCGTCACGCGCGACAAACTGCACGAGATGCTCGACCTGGTAGCCCCCGAAACCATGCAGTAGCCATCTGCAAGAAAGGCTTATACCATGCAAAACTTGTTAGAACTCAAAGGTGTCTCACGCCGCGTGAGCGACCGTTTTTCGCTGCGTGATGTCACGCTCGCCGTGGAGCCCGGCCAGATTGTTAGCTTTGTGAGCGCTAACGGTGCCGGCAAGACAACGACCATTCGCGCCGCGCTCGGGCTTATCAAGCTCGATGCCGGCGAGGTACGCCTGTTTGGGCAGCGCTGTGGCGCCGACGCGCCCGATGAAACGCAGCGCCATCTACGCTCCCGCGTCGGTCTTGTCCTGGACACGTGCCCCTTCCCCTCCACGCTCAAGGTGGGCCAGGTCGAGTCGCTCGTAGGCCCGGCGTACCCCACGTGGGACCGCGAAACGTTCGCCGGATTCATCAACCGATTTGGCCTCGATCCCAAGACAAAGGTCAAGGACCTCTCCCGCGGCATGGGCATGAAACTGCAGCTTGCCTGTGCACTCAGCCACAATGCCAAGCTGCTCGTTTTGGACGAAGCCACCGCGGGCCTCGATCCCATGGCACGCGAGGAACTGCTTGATGAGCTGCTTGCCTTTGTCGCCGACGGCCAGCACAGTGTGCTGCTCTCGAGCCACATTACGTCCGACCTCGATCGCACCGCTGATCGCGTCATCTGCATCGATAATGGCGCGATTATTTTTGACCTGCCGCGCGAGGACATTACCGACCGCGCCGGCATCGCCCACTGTACCCAAGCACAGGCTGCCGAGCTTATGACTTGCGTCGAAGGCGCCCGTGCCGTCCACCACGCCTATAGCGTGGACGTGCTCGTGCCCAACCGTCGCGAAACGCTCGAGGCCTTTCCCGAGATTCTCTGCGACCGGGCAACCATTGATGACTATCTTCGCCTCATGCTGAAAGGGGCTTCGAAATGAAACGCGCCTTTATGTCCGAGCTCGCCATCGTTCGCACGCTCATCCCGAGCATCGCGGGCGTCGGCCTGTTCATCTTCGTTGTGCTAACCCTTGCCAACGCGCCGGATGGCGATTCCGGCATGAGCGCCGGCGCCTGCGCGGTCAGCGCCATGTCACCTATCATGGTCATGACCTCGCTGGCAGGTTTCGACAATCAAAACGGATGGGAGCGTTATCGGGCAACGCTGCCTCTCACGCGCAAAGACATTATTTGCGCACGCTACCTGTGCATCGTTGTCTTCTCGGCCATCATGGCCTGCGCCGCCGTGCTTTTGAACATCATCGCCCTTCCGTTCTTCAACAGCGCGGGCGTGACCTCGACGGGACAGACCGTCTTTGAGATCGCAATAGCCTCGGCAGCCTCGATGCTCATCTCCCTCATGATGGTGTTTTTTGCACAGCCGTTATTCTTTCGTTTTGGATATATGGAGGCGCTGCGCCTATCCGTTGGCCTGTTTGCCCTGCTCTGGTGCCTTGCCATTGCCACGTTGAGCTCCTCCAACCCCATCAGCAACTGGCTCATGTCGATTGCCGGGGCGAATCCCGATCCCGCCGTCCTTGACTGTCTGTGTGCAGGAACTGCAGTACTGGCGCTCGCACTATGTGTAATCAGCTGCGCTGTCAGCACCAAGGTTTATCGAGCACGCGATCTGTAATCGACGGCTAAAAAAGCTTAGGTGGTACCCCGCTTATTTTTTCAATGTAACGAGGCGGCATAGCGTCACCACCGCCCTTCACAGCAGGCCGTCTAGTTCTTGGCAACCAAAAAGACACCGTCAGCATATCGAAGGTGAATACTTTTCCGAGAAGTGAACGAGTAAAAACAGTGCCCTGTAGCATCGACATTTTTAAGGACTCAATTCCTGCGGTTTTTGTCTAAGAATCCTGCAGTTTTGTTCGAAAAAAGTGTGTATGTTCCAGGGGTCCAGATTTACTCGTTCACTTCGCGGAAAACCATTCACCTTCGATTCGAGCCTTAACCAAATGCCCTCTCGAACTATGGCCCCTGTCTCACCACAGCGATACCAAAGCTTCATGGCGGGGCGGTATCATCGGACGAGCGCCGTAAATCTGGCGCGGTCGTTCTTTGGGGAGGCATTTCACCCGTGTCGTGGGTCGCAGCAGCATTTGTGTCGGCTTTCTTTGCCGGCGTCACATCTGTCCTGGCCAAATGCGGCATCAAGCAGACCGACTCCGATGTCGCGACGGCCATTCGCACCTGCGTGGTGCTCGTTTTCGCCTGGGCAATGGCGGGCATTTCTGGATCCATTGGAACCATCGGCAGCATCGAACCCAGATCTTGGCTCTTTCTCGTCCTCTCGGGACTCGCTACCGGCGCTTCGTGGATCTGTTACTTTAAGGCGCTGGGCATCGGAGACGTCAATAAGGTCGTACCGGTCGACAAGATGAGCACCGTACTCGCCGCACTGATCGCCATCGTGCTTTTTGGCGAGACGAGCAACCTTGCGGTTAAGCTCGTGGGAACCGCTGTCATCACCCTCGGCACGTTTTTAATGATCGAGAAGAAGCAGTCTGCCGGACCCGAGCAGCAGCAAGACCGGACCTGGCTCGCTTACGCCCTCGGCGCTGCCGTGTTCGCGGCGCTCACGTCCATCCTTGCCAAGGTTGGCATCGAAGGCGTCGAGTCAAACCTGGCCACGGCAATCCGCACCTGCGTGGTACTGGTTATGGCATGGGCGATCGTGGCAGCCAAGGGAAAACTGGATCAGGTCGCGCACGCTGACCGGCGCGAACTCACATTTCTCGCAACATCGGGCATCGCGACCGGAGCATCGTGGCTGCTCTATTACTACGCCATCGCCACAGGCCAGGTGAGCGTCGTGGTGCAGATCGACAAACTATCGATTGTCGTATCAGTACTATTTGCGCGCCTGACATTCAACGAAAAACTCTCACGACGCAGCGTCATCGGTCTCGCCCTCATCGTACTGGGCACCGCCGCGCTCGCAGTTTGGAAGTAGCGCGGCCAGCAGCCGCTACATCCTCACACCTGGCTTGGGATGCCTGTACTGACCGTGGGATGCCGTGCGCTTACCGTGCGAGATGGCAAATTTGGGACAACAGTGCAGGCAACGAAGGCAGGCTGCGCACTCCGGCTTTGTCCAGACGGGAAGGCCGTCGCGCATCTCAATCGCCGCCATGGGGCAGCGCTTGGCACACAGGCCGCAGCCGATGCAGCGATCGGCATCGACGGCAAACTTGCTCGTCTGTTGCATGCGCGGCAGCCCAATTGCGTGATACACGCACGATGCAAACAGAGGCACGCGATGGCGCATCATGTTGCCCGTGCGGCGTGCCCGCACCGCCTCGATCACGGCATCAATCTGCGCCTCGGCAGCTCTATTGATACTCTCAACCTTTTGAGGGTCAGACAGGTCGAAAACAGGCGTCCAGGTATCGGGCATCTTGACGCTCATCGCCGCATCTAACTCGAGCCCACGCTCGTGTAGCAGATCGCGGGCGAACTTGGCCGATTGCCCGGTCGTCGAACCATATGTCGAGACATAGAACGTATAGGGGCGCTCGCCGCCCTTTGTGCCGGCAGCAACCGATAGGTCGACAGTCTTCAAAAACTCGATCATTGGCGTCGGCAAGCCCCAGGCGTATACCGGGGCGACAAACCCCAGCCGACAGGGGCCTTCCATCACAGCAAGGTGAAGGATCTCGGCATCAAAGCGCTCAATCGACATAACTTTGTCGCTTGTCGCCGCTGCAATGCGACGCGCCACATGCTCGCTGTTCCCTGTCGCGCTAAAGTACAGGATCATCTCGTACCCCTGGAATTGACTCGTGAAAAACCGCGCTACTTGCGCAGCGGCTTGGGCAGCGGAATGCCGGCGGCGATAACGGCAGCGATGATCATGCAGACGATACCCTTGAGTGGGAAGCACATGAGCAGCAGGCCCACGACCATGACCGGCTGGCGCATGACCGCACCCATCGTCGATGCCGTGCAGACGGCGACGCAAAAGACCGGATCTGCGCCGGTGAGGATGGCAAAGCCGTAGCCCAGGCTCACACCCGAGAAGATAACCGGGAAGAAGTGGCCGCCACGCCAACCAAGGTTGATGAGGGCGGGCGTCAGCATGGCCTTAACAAGACCGGTCGCGATAAGCACGCCAGCGGGAATGGTCAGGTAGGTTTCCATGAGCACGTCGGCCTGGGTCTCGCCGGCAAACATGGTGTAGGGCAGGACCGTGCCGCAGATGGCGAGCGCCAGACCGGCCAGCATGGCTTTGACGACAGGGCGCGCCCCTATTGCATGGGCAAGCGCTTCGCTCGCATGCTCAGAGACAAAGAACAGCCAACCGCATACGGTGCCGACCAGCGCCAGCGGAATGAGCCAAACAAGTTCCAGGTTGCCTACCTCGGCAGCCTCGAACCTGGGCATGCCCATGCCACCGCCCACAAGCTGGCCAAGCAGCAGGTAGGTGCCCAGACCGCCGGCAATCGCAATGCCGTAGACCACCATCTTTTGCGCCTTGGGCAGCTTGATGGTGATCTCGCCGGACATGGACTCATCGTCGGCGTCTTCGCCCTGGCCGTCAGTACTTCCGGCAAGCGGCGCCACAAAGCCAAAGACGGGCGCGGTAAAGAGTGCCGTCAGGGCAGCCTGGGTGCCCAGCAGCGTGAGCTCCCTAAACTCGGCGCCAAAGCGACGCATGCGATCGCCGACCCAGCTGCACAGACCCGCGATGACGCCGGTCAGGCCGGCCTCCGGTCCAATGCTGCCGCCAAACAGCAGCGGCAG
>URWQ01000045.1 GCA_900551635.1 uncultured Collinsella sp.
TGTTCGGCAAGGCGGCGCCGCCCGGAGTCCGTGTTCGCCATAAGCGTGTTCCCTCAATCAAAACATGCCGTCCAAGTCCAAACCCTTCTACGTAAACGGAGTAACCATGTCCCACAATACCCTGCCGACCGTTGCCGAGCTTTCGGGCGAGATGCGCGAGCGCTTGGCCAAGGTCAAGTACGTCTTTACCGACCTGGATGCCACGATGCTCGCGCCCGGCTCGTGCGTGCTGCGCGACAACGACGGCAACCCTTCGACCAAACTCGTCGAGGCCGTCGTGGCGCTCGCTCGCGCTGGTATTCAGGTGGTTCCCACCTCGGGCCGCAACCGTACCATGATCCACGAGGACGCGCGCGTGCTCGGCCTCAACTCCTACATCGGCGAGATGGGCGGCCTGGTCATGTACGACCTCAAAGCCAACGATTGGGAGTATCTGACCGGCGACATGCCCTACGACCCCTCTTGCGGCCTCACGCCGCACCAGGTGATCGAGCAGACCGGCGTGTGCGAGAAGATCCTCGCCCTCTGGCCGCACAAGATCGAGTATCACAACGACATGTCGACCGGCTACAAGTACCGTGAGGTCACCGTCGGCATGCGCGGCGATGTGCCCGACGATGAGGTTCAGGCCATCCTGGACGAGGCCGGCTGCGGTCTGATCTGGGCTTGCAACGGCCATCTGACGCATCTGTCCAAGCCGACGACGCTCGAGCTCGATCGCGTCGAGGACGGTCGCGCATTCAACATCAACCCCGCGGGTCTCAACAAGGGCGTCGCCATTGCGCGCTTCTGCGAGCACCTAGGGATCGAGCGCGAGGAGACGTTGGCGCTCGGCGATTCCGAGTCCGACTTCTACATGGCCGATCACGTGGGCACGTTCTGCCTGGTCGAGAATGGCTTGACGAGCGCCGGTGCCCCGGAGTTCTTGGACGCCTGCGACAATGCCTATATTACGCGCGGCAAGATTGTCGACGGTTGGGTGGCAACGGCCGAGCTGCTGGTCGCAGCCCGTTCGTAGCGCGACGCATCACGATTGGTCGCATTTTTCGAGAGAGAATCTGGTGAGGTAATGTCCGATATCGATAATATGGCCGGGGACACGCGTCCGATCGGCGTGTTCGACTCGGGCCTGGGCGGCTTGACGGTCGCGCGCGCGATCGCAACGGCACTTCCGCACGAGTCCGTCTACTATTTCGGTGACACTAAGCGCTGCCCTTATGGCACCCGCACCGAGGACGAGGTTCGCTCGTTTGCGCTGCAGGCGGGCCGCTGGCTATCGAGGCACGACGTTAAGATCATGGTCATCGCCTGCAACACGGCGACCGCCGCGGCCTTGCGTTTGGCTCAGCAAGTGCTCGACGTTCCCGTGATCGGCGTGATCGCCCCGGGCGCGCGCCGCCATCAACAGCACGCGTACGCGTCGCGTGGGCGTGCTCGCCACCAATCTCACCATTCGCTCGGGCGCCTACACGCGCGCCATCCAGGATTTGGATGCTGGTGTCGATGTGTATGGCTGCCCGGCTTCGAGCTTTGTCGAGGTCGTCGAGCACGAGCTCGCCTCGGGCGCGCATCTGCAGGAGCAGTGGCTCGAGAACGAGGATATTTTTGATACGCCAGCCGTTCGCGCGCTGGTTGGCGCCACAGTCGAGCCGCTGCACGATCGTGGCATCGATACCGTGGTACTCGGCTGCACGCATTTCCCGCTGCTCGTGGGGCCTATTCGCCATGCGCTGGGTCCCGGAGTGCGCGTGGTGAGTTCCGCCGAGGAGACCACGCGCGAGCTGACCGATATTCTCACGCGCCGCGAGCAGCTGGCGGGCGACGCAGCCGAGCCGCAGCATCGCTTTGCCACCACGTCTGACAACATTGCCGAGTTTGCGGTGGCGGGTAGCTTTATCTTTGGCCAGCCGCTCAAAAGCATCGAACATATCGATATCGATGAGCTGAAATAGATGTAAGGCAGCCGTCAAGGCCTTCGCCACATCTTTTGCCGAAAGGATATTTCTATGGAGTACATGCAGGTCATCCGCGCTAACGGTCGCGCCGCCAACGAGTTGCGCCCCGTTAAGCTCACCCGCGGCGTTATGAAGCACGCCCACGGCTCGTGCCTGGCCGAGTTCGGCGACACGCGCGTACTGTGCGCCGCCACCATCGAGGAGGGTGTGCCGGGTTGGCGCAAGGGCGCCAAGGCCGGCTGGGTAACGGCGGAATATGCGATGCTGCCGGCCTCGACCGGCAAACGCTGCAAGCGCGAGCATGCCAACCGCAAGGGCCGCTCCATGGAGATCGAGCGGCTTATCGGCCGCAGTCTGCGTACCGTCGTCAACATGAAGGCGCTCGGCGAGTACACCGTTACCGTCGACTGCGATGTGATCCAGGCCGATGGCGGCACGCGTACGGCGAGCATTACCGGTGCCTGGTTGGCGCTGCACGACGCCCTTGCCATGTGGGTCGAGGCGGGCAAACTCGAGCGCATCCCGCTCACGGGCCAGGTTGCCGCCATTTCCATGGGCGTCGTCGACGGCAACACCCTGCTCGACTTGGATTATTCCGAGGACAGCCACGCCGAGGTCGACATGAACCTCGTCGCCACCGATTCCGGTGAGATGATCGAACTCCAGGGTACCGGCGAGCAGGCGCCCTTCGATCGCAAGCGTCTCAACGCCCTGCTCGACCTGGGCGACAAGGGTATCGCCGAGCTCATCGAGCTTCAGCGCCAAGCCCTCGCCTAACCTGCCAAAAAGGGATGTTAATTTTGGCAGGTTTTATCTGGGAAAACGTCGAAGTATAAGACTGCCGTTGATTGAGACGGGAGAGAGACCGAAGTCCTCGTCGTCCTCAACTCGGCATTGCTATAGAGACAAGGAGGCCAGTCATGGCACTTGAGAAGATTGACATCGACACCCTCGACCCGGCGGCGACCATCGTCGTGGCAACGGGCAACGCCCATAAGCTCACCGAGATCGAGGCCATTTTGGGCAAGGTCATGCCCGAGGTGCGCTTTGTGGCGCTCGGCCAGCTGGGTGATTTTGAGGATCCCGAGGAAAACGGCACGACGTTTTTGGAGAACGCCATCATCAAGGCCCAAGCCGCGGTTGAGGAGACGGGCCTTATGGCCATTGCCGACGATTCGGGCTTGGTCGTTGACGCGCTGGACGGTGAGCCCGGTGTGTATAGCGCGCGCTATGCGGGCGTGCACGGCGACGATGCCGCCAACAACGCCAAGCTTCTCGTTAACCTGGAAGGCGTGGCAGATGAGGACCGCACCGCGCGCTTTATGAGCGTCGTCGCGCTCATCGACACGGATGGTCTGGTTACCTATGGCGAGGGCGCCTGCGAGGGCGTTATCGCGCACGAGGGCCGCGGCGACCATGGTTTTGGCTATGACCCGCTGTTCCTGCCTGTCGACACGCCGGGCAAGACCATGGCCGAGCTGACGGCGGACGAGAAGAACGCCATCAGCCATCGATTCCATGCGCTCGAGCGCCTATCCGCCAAACTGACGGGCGAGGAGTAGGCCGTGCGTGCGGTGGTGCAGCGCGTACTCAACGCCGGCGTGACGGTCGACGGCGAGTGCGTGGGTCGCATTGGACGCGGCTACCTGGTGCTGCTGGGTGTGGGTCACGGGGACTCGCGTGCCGAGGCCGACAAGCTGTGGGGCAAGCTCCGCGGCCTGCGCATCAACGAGGATGAGAACGGCAAGACCAATCTGGCGCTTGCCGATGTCGACGGCGAGGTGCTCGTGGTGTCGCAGTTCACGCTGTTCGCTGACTGCCGCCACGGTCGCCGTCCGTCGTTTACGGATGCCGGCGCGCCCGATGTTGCCAACGAGCTCTACGAGTACTTCCTGACGCTCGTTCGTCAAGATGTCGAACACGTGGCGCACGGCATCTTTGGCGCCGATATGAAGGTCGACCTGGTCAACGACGGTCCGTTCACCATCGTCTTGGACACCGACAACCTTTAGGTTACGCGGTTTTACCAAACCGCGTAACAACTGGTCATGCGAGATTGTCGTCTGGTACGTATTTGGGACGGGGCTTATTTAGCTACTTGCGTATGGCCACAACAGGGTGCTATAGTATTAGAGTTTTGTCTATCTTAGGGGTATTATCCCCTTTTTGAATTGCACCTTCTGGAGGCCCTGTTCATGGAAGAGATGGAAGTCAATCACGTCGACGACATCCACGAGAAGCTGACCGATATGGTGGGCGATCGCGTCAAGGTGAAGGCCAACATGGGCCGTACCCGCGTCGTCGAGCGCATGGGCACCATCAAGAGCGTCCACCCCGCCGTCTTTATCGTCGAGGTTGACGAGCGTCGCGGCCGCAAGTCGCGTCAGTCCTACCAGTATATCGATGTCCTCACCGGTCAGGTCGAGCTGTTCGACCCCGAGAGCGGCGAGCACATCTTTACCCCGCTCGGCAATCAGCTCGAGGAGCATTAACGGTGACCGATCGGTCCCTGACTCTTTCCGCGCCGGCAAAGATTAACCTCTACCTGGGGGTTCATACCGAGCGCGATGACCGCGGCTACCACAGGGTCGATTCCCTGATGGCGGCCGTCGGTCTTTCCGATACCGTGACGGTCACGCCGGCGCAGGCGCTGACCGTCCAGACGGTTCCAGCATCAGATTTTCCCATGCAAAAGAATACGGCGTATCGGGCTGCGGTTGCTATGGCCGAGCATTATGGTCGCGAGGCAAACATCTGCGTGACGATTGAGAAACGCATTCCATTGTGCGCCGGCTTGGGCGGCCCCTCGACGGATGCGGCCGCGGTCATTGTCGCCTTGGCGGAGCTCTGGGGCATTGATCGCACCGACCCAGCGCTCGATGACATTGCGCGGGGCATTGGTGCCGACGTCCCGTTCTTTTTGCACGCGAGCCCTGCGTTTTACGTAGGTGGGGGAGACGTGCTGGCAACTGAGTACCCCGCGCTGCCCGCGACGCCCGTCGTACTGGTTAAGCCGCGCGAGGCAAGCGTTTCGACAATTGAAGCCTATCGACGTTTTGACGAGGCCCCGGTGCCTGCGGACAAGCCCGGCGCGATAGCTTCTGCCTTGCGTGCTGGTGATGCCGAGACGGCATATGCGCTCATCCATAACAACCTGGGTGTCATTTCCGCACAGATGGAGCCGCAGATTCAAACGGTTCTCGATTGGCTGCGTAAACAGGACGGCACCGTTGCTGTAGATGTGTGCGGATCGGGCGCCTGTTCGTTTGCCATTTGCGACACCGCCGCCACGGCCGAAAGGCTTGCGGACGCTGCCCAGCAAAAAGGCTGGTGGGCCTGCGCGACGGAGCTCATTCCCAACACGGTTCGCGTCGAAGTGCCAAAGAAGTAAAAATTTCTCTAGCACACGACGGAAATCTTTGTTACTATAGTCGAGCTAACGGGTTGTGGCTCAGTTTGGTAGAGCACTGCGTTCGGGACGCAGGGGTCGCTGGTTCAAATCCAGTCAACCCGACCAGAGCATGAGGAGGGACCGCTTCTTGCGGTCCCTTTTTTTAGCTATTGTTGTGATACCGCGATACCCGCGGTATACTCATTCGAGCTTGTCTCGCTGTATTGTGGAGGTCTACATGTTTGGACTGAGGGTTCCTGAGCTCATCATTATTCTCGTCGTTGTCCTGATTATCTTCGGGCCCAAGAACCTGCCGAAGCTCGGCAAGTCCCTCGGCTCTACCGTCAAGAATATCCGCGAGGGTATGGAGGGCGACGATAAGGCCGAGACCAAGCAGGCCGAGGAGGTCGTGGTCGAGCAGTCCGAGGAGGACAAGGAGATCGCTGAGCTCGAGGCCAAGCTCGCTGCTGCCAAGAAGAAGCAGGCAGAGGACAGCGACGCGGACGCAGAGTAGTCCCATCCCTTTGGGGTGAGCACCTGACCGGCTTGCCCGCAGGCTAGCCGGTCTTTTTCGTTTTGTTGACAGTTGATTGTTTGATCAGAGTTGGGGAGATATCCGTATGGACGCAAGCCAGATCGTACTGACCGCTGAGGGCCGCCAGAAGCTCGTCGAGGAGCTCGCCTGGCGTGAGGGCGATTACGCCAAGGAGATCGTCGAGGACATCAAGGAAGCCCGCGCGTTCGGCGACCTTTCGGAGAACTCCGAGTACGATGCCGCCAAGGACAAGCAGGCCCAGAATGCTGCTCGTATCGCCGAGATCCAGGCCATTCTTGCCAACGCTCAGGTTGCTGCCACCACGGGCGATCTGACCGTCTCCATCGGTTCCACCGTTTCGCTGATTGATCCCAACGGCGAGGTCATGGAAGTCACGCTCGTTGGTACCACCGAGACCAACTCGCTCGAGCACAAGATTTCCAACGAGTCTCCGGTCGGTCACGCCATCATCGGTCACGGCGAGGGCGACTCCGTCGAGGTCGTTACGCCTTCCGGCAAGACTCGCGTCTACACCATCGCCAAGATCGCACGCTAGACCACGGTCCCGCGTAAAGGTATGTTTTCGCTCCCTGGGACCGAATCCTGGGGAGCGTTTTAGTTTGAGGAGCTAACTTATGGCAGAGAACCAGAACGCCGCCGATCAGGCATCGACGCTCAACGACGAGCGCGCCACCCGCCTGGCCAAGCGCGCCGCCCTGTTCGAGGCGGGCCAGAACCCCTATCCCGAGCACTCTGAGCTTGAGGACTACGTCGCCGATATCGAGACTAAGTACGCCGATCTTGCCGATGGCGAGGACACCGAGGATGTCGTGAAGATCGCCGGCCGTGTGGTCGCCAAGCGCGGTCAGGGCAAGATCATGTTCATCGTCGTGCGCGATGCGACTGCCGAGATTCAACTGTTCTGCCGCATCAACGACATGGACGAGGCTGCCTGGAATACGCTCAAGGCCCTCGACCTGGGCGACATCCTGGGCGTGACCGGCGTGGTCGTGCGCACCCAGCGCGGCCAGCTTTCCGTTGCCCCTAAGAGCGCGACCCTGCTTGCCAAGGCCGTTCGTCCGCTGCCCGAGAAGTTCCACGGTCTTTCCGACAAGGAGACCCGCTATCGCCAGCGCTATGTCGACCTGATCGCCAACGACGACGTTCGCGAGACCTTCCGTAAGCGTTCGCAGATTCTCTCCACCTTCCGTCGCTTTATGGAGTCCGACGGCTACATGGAGGTCGAGACCCCCATCCTGCAGACCATCCAGGGCGGCGCTACTGCCAAGCCGTTCATTACCCACTTCAACGCGCTCGATCAGGAGTGCTACCTGCGTATTGCCACCGAGCTGCACCTCAAGCGCTGCATCGTCGGTGGTTTTGAGCGCGTGTTCGAGATCGGCCGCATCTTCCGTAACGAGGGCATGGACCTCACCCACAACCCCGAGTTCACCACGATGGAGGCCTACCGTGCCTTCTCCGACCTCGAGGGCATGAAGGCGCTCGCCCAGGGCGTCATTAAGGCCGCTAACAAGGCTATTGGCAACCCCGAGGTTATTGAGTACCAGGGCCAGACTATTGACCTGTCCGGTGAGTGGGCAAGCCGCCCCATGACCGACATCGTCTCCGACGTGCTCGGCAAGCAGGTCACCATCGACACGCCGGTCGAGGAGCTTGCTGCCGCCGCACGCGAGAAGGGCCTGGAGATCAAGCCCGAGTGGACCGCCGGCAAGATTATCGCCGAGATCTATGACGAGCTGGGCGAGGATACCATCGTCAACCCCACCTTCGTGTGCGATTACCCCATCGAGGTCAGCCCGCTTGCCAAGCGTTTTGAGGACGACCCGCGCCTGACGCACCGCTTTGAGCTGGTTATTGCCGGCCACGAGTACGCCAACGCGTTCTCCGAGCTCAACGACCCGGTCGACCAGGCCGAGCGCTTTGCCGCCCAGATGGCCGAGAAGGCCGGCGGCGACGATGAGGCCATGGAGTATGACGAGGACTACGTGCGCGCCCTCGAGTACGGTATGCCTCCCGCGGGCGGCATTGGCATTGGTATCGACCGCGTGGTCATGCTGCTTACCAACCAGGCTTCTATCCGTGACGTGCTGCTATTCCCGCACATGAAGCCCGAGAAGGGTTTCCAGTCCGGTGCCGCTGCCGCCAAGGCTGCCGAGGCCGGCAACGCCGCGAGCCCATTCGTTAAGTCGCTTAAGCCCACGCTCGATTACTCCAAGATCGCCGTTGAGCCGCTGTTTGAGGAGTTCGTCGACTTTGATACCTTCTCCAAGAGCGACTTCCGCGCTGTGAAGGTCAAGGCATGCGAGGCCGTCAAGAAGTCCAAGAAGCTGCTGAACTTTACGCTCGACGACGGCACCGGCACCGACCGCACCATCCTCTCCGGTATTCACGCTTATTACGAGCCCGAGGACCTGGTTGGCAAGACCTTGCTCGCCATCACCAACCTGCCTCCGCGCAAGATGATGGGTATTCCCAGCTGCGGCATGCTGATCAGCGCTGTCCACGAGGAGGAGGGCGAGGAGCGCCTCAACCTGATCCAGCTCGACGCCTCCATCCCCGCCGGCGCAAAGATGTACTAGGGGGTTACGGCGTTTTGCCAAACGCCGTAACCACTCGACGCTGCGCGGGCCGCATTTGGACAATCTGACGTTCAAC